>CAZZAU010000052.1:6194-9391 GCA_964652725.1 uncultured Dehalococcoidaceae bacterium
CCGCTTGCCACACGGCAGAGCCAGGCAAGTCCGCCACGATAACCCGGCAGCCGCTGTCTCTGAGATTGAGCGCCTGGGCGTGTCCCTGGCTGCCGTATCCCACCACGCCGATGGTCTTGCCGTCCAGCAGCGCCGGGTCAGCATCCCGGTCATAGTAGATGGCCATTTTGCGTTCCCTCCGTTTTCAGTTTGCGGTCCGTCACAGGGCCGGTTGCAGCACCGTAATGCGGGTTTCCGCCGGCAGGCTGTCCGCCTCGAGCTCTATCTCGCTGCCGCCCGGCTGGCTAACGTCTTTCTTCCCTTTCAGGAAATCGTCGACGCCGGTGATGGGGAAATCGCACTTGGCGGTTTTAAAGTGCATGGGGATGACAACCCGTGGCCTCAGACGCTCGGTCGCTCTGGTGGCAACCGTGGCATCGATGGTGTAGAAGCCTCCCACCGGGAGCAGGAGGACGTCCACCCGGCCCATCTCCGTCACCTGTTTTTCGGTCAGGGGGTGGCCCAGGTCGCCCAGATGGCATATCCTGACCCCGTCCACTTCGAAGCAGAATATCAGGTTTGCACCTCGCTCCTTTCCTTCCGCTTTGTCGTGGTAGCTGGGTATGGCTTTGAACTTGATTCCTTTGACCTCGGCTGTGTCCCTGACCACCTCCGGGCTGCCTTTCACCGCAGCCACGTTGCCGTGGTCGAAATGGTCATGGCTTGCCGTAACGATGTCTGCGGCTTCATTTATCTCGCCGTAGCGGAGTTTATCGTTTGGGGTGTACGGGTCGGTGATTATCCTGGTCCCGTCTTCCGCCGTAATCAGAAACGAAGCATGTCCCAGCCATTTGACCTTCATTTTAGTACCTCCTCTTCTTTCCTGTCCGGACTCTATCTGGCGGCGTCCGCGGCCAGCGAGAGGACCGCATTCACCATGGTGCGCACCGGCACCCCGGTGGCGCCCTTGACCTGAATACCCCTGTCTTTATCGGTCATGCTGGTGCCGGCGATGTCCAGGTGCACCCACGGTACGCTGTCCACGAATTCGGACAGAAACTTGGCCGCGGTGATGGCTCCGGCCAGGCGTCCGCCCACGTTCTTGACATCGGCCACATCGCTCTTATTCTGCTCCCGGTACTCGTCGTACATGGGCATCTGCCAGACCATCTCGCCCGCCTCTTTCCCGGCGGCGATGACCCTGTCCACCAGCTCCTGGTTATTGGCGAAGGCGCCGGTGCAGATATCGCCCAGGGCTATGCGGCAGGCGCCGGTGAGAGTGGCGGCGTCTATGATGTACCTGGCGCCTTCCCTGACCGCATAACTCAGGGCGTCCGCCAGCACCAGCCGGCCCTCGGCGTCCGTGGAGATGATTTCCATGGTCTTGCCGTTCATGGCGGTGAGCACATCGCCCGGCTTGAGAGCGTTGCCATCAGGCAGATTCTCTGTGGCCGGGATGACCGCCAGGACATTGACCGGTGGCTTGAGCTGTGCGATGGCGCCGATGGCGGCCATTGTTGCTGCGCCCCCGGCCATGTCCCCTTTCATCTCCTCCAGTTTCTCCGATGGCTTGATAGAGATACCGCCCGAATCGAAGGTGATGGCCTTGCCCACCAGGGCCATATGCGTTTCCGTGGAGTCGCTTCCCTTATAGCGGAGGATGATGAACTTGGGCGGCTGCCGGCTGCCCTGGGAGACGCCCAGCAGGCCCCCCATTCCCATTTCCTGTATCTGGTCTCGGTCAAGCACCGTGACGTTCAGGCCGTGCTCTCCGGCTATCCTGACCGCCATCTTCGCCATATGGGTGGGCGTCATATGATTGGCCGGCTCGTTGACCATATCACGGGCCAGGTTGGCCGCCTCCGCCAGAATTATGCCCTTCCTGACGCCTTCTTCCAGTCCCGCCCGGTTACCGTCCCCGCCAACGATTGTCAGCTGCTTGATATCACGGGAGCCATTTTCGTCCTTCGTCTTGTGCTTGCGGAAGGCGTACAGACCCAGCAGCGCTCCCTCGGTGATGGCCTGGGCGGAGTCCCGGGAGGAGATATCTTTCTTTCCAGCTCCGTGGGGTACGGTGGCTACGTCGCTAATGCCGCGGGCGCGGAGCCAGCGGCAGGCTTCCGCCACCGCGCCGCGCACCTTGACCGCGGTGAGTTCTTCCTGTTTGCCCAGGCCGAGTATGACCACACGGGCGGCGGGCAGTTTGCCCAGGGTGTGCACCATGGTGACCTCATTGAGCTTGCCTCTGACCTCGCCTTCTCTGATGAGGCTTGATATGGCTCCGTCCAGGGCGGCGTCTATTCTGGCGGCGTCGTCCTGGGGGGCGGCCTGGTGTTCAAAGCAGTTGACCATTATGGCCGCGGCTTCGGTTCGGGCGATATCGCCCGTGATGACCTGGAACTCCATATTCGGTTCTCCTCTCACCTGTTAATCTCGCGTATGATTTTGTCTATAACCGGGGAAATATCGCGGGAAGTGTCCACGGCAAAATGCCTGCGGCGCATTTTCTGTACGGCCGGCTGCATCTTCTGAAACACCGCCCAGTCAGCTTCCGAGTGTTCTTCTGGACTGGCGGCCTCGGCCCGTTTTTCCAGGCGCCGGCGCACTACCTCAGCCGGGGCCTCCACCCGCACCAGTATCAGCCTGGCGCCGGATTGGTCGGCGATGTGGTAGAGGCGCTCGCGGTACCGCTCGGAAAGATTGGTGGCGTCCAGGATGAGGGGAATCCCCCGGTCCAGCAGCCGTTTGATAAGCTCGTGGACAGCACGGAAGAGCCGGGTGCTTTCCTGGGGGCTGTAGACCGGGGCGGGAAAGAGCACCCTGCGCAAAGCGTCGCTCTCCAGGATAAGGAAAGGTATTCTCTCTGCCAGCTTGTGGCAGAAGTGGGACTTGCCGGTACCGGGCAGGCCGCTGACCACGATGAAGGGAGGTCTGGCCAGCGGCTCGGGAAGGCGGCCCAGGTCTTCCAGCAGGCGTTGAACATCGCCGGCGGTCTGCGTCTCGGTCACATTCCGATTATAGGACGTTCTGCCCACGGTGCGCTAGGGGTCAGGCTTCGCCATAGAAGGCCACGCCCACCAGGCCGGGACCGGTGTGCACCCCCATTACCGGGGTGAACTCGGTGATAAAGAGCTCGGGGCAGTCAAACCTGCTGGCGATGCGCGATTTCAGGCTCTCCGCTTCTTTGAGGGCATCTGCATGCATGACCGCGGCGTGCA
>CAZZAU010000053.1:0-9349 GCA_964652725.1 uncultured Dehalococcoidaceae bacterium
CTGACTATCATCGCCGGGGAAGGCCTGGAAGCGCGCATCGGCAGGCATTTGAAGCACGGCGCCGCGCTGCAGGCCGGACTGGAAGCTATGGGCCTGGCCCTGCACGCCCAGCCCGGCCACCGGCTCAGCACCCTGACCACGGTGCGTATCCCGGAAGGCGTAAATGACCTCAAGGTCAGGCAGCGCCTGCTCAACGAATACAGCATAGAAATCGGGGGCGGACTGGGCGCGCTGAAAGGAAAAGTGTGGCGCATCGGGCTGATGGGGCATTCCTCCAACGAGCAGAACAGCCTGATATTTCTCTCCGCGCTGGAGAAGCTGCTGGCCGCAGAGGGGCACAAGCTCGAGGCGGGGGCCGGCGTCACCGCCGCTGTCAGGCTGCTGCGAAAGGACTAGCCCCTTTGTGCCGGCTGCGGTAGGCCTCAATTATCTCGGCCACCACCCGGCCCCAGGACTTGCCGTTGCAATCCACAGTGATATCCGCGTACCGGGCGTACAGGGGTTCTCGCTCGTCATAGACCTGGCGCAGCGTCTTGCTTTTCAGCCCCACGATGCCCCGGTTCAGCCCGCGAGAGAGCCTGGCCTCGATGCTCTCGAAAGCGTCCTTCAGATAGACCAGGGTGGCATTTTTCTTCAGGTAATCCATAAGGTCGGGGTGGTAGATGATGCTGCCGCCAGGGGCCAGCACCGTCCGGGAGAGGCCCAGCTCGTACATTCTCTCCTTCTCCAGCCGCAGCAACACCGCCTCCCCCCGGCTGTCTATTATCTCCTGTATCCGCTGGCCGTCCTTTTCCAGGATGTACCGGTCCACATCGACAAAACCGAACCCGAGAGCTTCGGCCAGCGCCGTCCCGATGGTGGACTTGCCCACCCCCGCCATCCCGATGAGCACTATACAGTCGTCCTTCATCTCAGATATTCGCCCATTATTTTTAGCACCTGCCCCCGTCAGCGTCAAATCGCTTGCCAGCACGTCCCGGCGCAACGGCACTGGCACAGAGGCCGGCGCCGCTTTACTGACGCCTCATTATGTTTTATACTTACCACCGTCTCATACCGGCGGCACCATACTGGAAAAGGAGAACCAGCGATGAGCGAACTGGCCAAGGCGAGAATCGGGCATGGCGCCCTGAGCAGAGTGGTAGCGTTCCGGCTGGGGCCGGGCACTGACCTGCTGAAAGCCCTTATCGAGATAGTCCAGCAGGAAAACATAGAGTCAGGGCTGGTGCTGAGCGGGGCGGGCAGCCTCAGCCAGGTTACCCTGCGCAACGTCCGGCTCTTTCCGGAGAACTTCCCTATTCAGGACCGGAACCGCATCTACACACCGAAGAAGGAGCCGCTGGAGCTGCTCTCCCTGACGGGGAACATCGCCCGGCGGGACGGGGAGGTCAGCATTCACGGCCACATCACCATTTCTTCGGGGCTGGATGACGGGCTCGCCTACGGAGGACATCTCATCGAGGGCTGTACCGTGTTTACCTACTGCGAGGTGGCCATCGCCGAACTGACCGGCCTCAGGATGAAACGCCAGACAGACGCCGAAACGCAGGGCCCCGAGCTCTACTTCGAATAGCGCCCCGGCCCGGACCCGGGGATTCTGGCCACACCTACCCGGAAAAGGTGAAGGGCGGCCTGACGCCGTCGCCCAGCTCCTCCAGCGCCCGGCCCCAGAGCTTCTCCAGGGCCGCTTTCACCAGCTTGCGCTCTTCCCTGGACAGACAGGCCATAATGCGGTGAATGCTTTCCCGCCTGGTTGACAGCTGGTGGGCCTCTTTGCCTTTCTCCGTCAAAACCACCCGCACCAAATTTCTCTTCTCCAGGTCCTTCACCTTCCGGATTAGCCCGTCCTTTTCCATACGGCTGAGCAGCCCCGACACGGAGTGAGGCTCCCGCAGCAGGTAGCGCGAGATATCAGCGGGGGTGACCCGCGGCCCCATACTCTGCACCAGGAAAAGGACCGAGGACTGCTCCGGCGTCAGCCCGAGCTGGAAAAGCTCTTTTTCCCGGCTGCGGTACATGGCACGCCGCATGTAGACTATCAGATACCACAGCGCGTAGTCCTGGTCCCTGGAGGGAAACTTTCTAATTCTTCCCTTTCGTCTTCCGGCAGCAAACATATTTCCATTTCCTCTCTGTTGTGTGTGCCTATTCTATCACAAATGCACGCAGTCAGCCAAAAGTCACGCTTTATCCCGCCTTTAACTGACCCTGGTTGTTGCTGTCATTGCGAGCGGAGCGAAGCAAACCCATACGGATGCAAAGAAAATGCAAAGAAAGAAGAAATTGCTTTGTCGCTGCACTTCTCACCATGACAATCGAGAATTCAGAGGAACCCTCTCTGACGGGCTTGACAGGGGTGTTATAATAGGATGATATCGTTAACGACTATCGTTAGCGACATTTGTAAATCGCCGGCCCGGGAGGCTGCGGCGAAAATGTTCGCACGGCCGGTACATTAGCAAGAGATGGGGGGTGATTGCTTTCGACGGAAAGAAATGAGAACGGTCATGATGTAAAGGAGGAGAAAAATGAAGAGAATAGTTGCCGTGATTATGCTCGTGGCGCTGCTCAGCGGCCTGGTATCCATCGGCTGCGCCGCGCCTGCGCCGTCTCCTTCACCATCTCCCTCGCCTTCTCCATCCCCATCTCCGTCCCCTTCGCAGCCCGCAGAGACAATTACCTGGATAGCCCAATCAGCTCTGCCTGCCGGCATGCCGGTGACTATCGGCCTGGAGAGGGTAGCCGCCCGCATCCAGGAAGCCAGCCAGGGCCGCATGGTTTGGAAGGTCAATCCGGCCGGCGCCGTCTGCCCGGCTACGGAAGAGTGGAAAGCGGTGCATACCGGCGTACTTGACGTGGGTGCCGGCGGCGGCTCGTATATGCACGCCGAAATCCATTTCGGTACCCTGATTTCGCAGAGAGTGGGCGGTATTCCTCCCCTGCCACACTTGATCTGGATGGATACCGTCGGCGATGATATTGTCAACCGCTGGTATTCGGATCTGGGCTTTGACCTGCTGCAAATCAAGGGCGCCGGCTTCCACGGGCCGCCCGAGATATTCGCCCATCTGGACAGAGAGCTGAATGTGCCCGGGGACCTGAACGGCCTCAAGATGCGGTGCTCCGGTGACGGCGGCGCCATTCTGGCGCGGATGGGCGTCGGCTCGGTGTTTATGCCCCTGGGTGAAATCTTCGAGGCTATGCAGCGCGGCGTCATCGACGCCTACGAGTGCAGCTCGCCGCGGTTCGACTGGGAGATGGGGCTGAACGAAGTGGGCAAGTACGTCTACCTGTCCCCCGTCCGGGCCCCCACAGAGGTCTACTTCCTCCTGGTCAAGCGGAGCAAGTTCGAGGCCCTGCCCGATGACCTCAAGCTGATCATCGAGGATGCCGGCAGATCGGAAGCGATTCGGTATCATACCATGCTTACCTCCGGCGACGCCGAGGCGCTGCAGAAGTTCCGGGACTACGGCAACATCGTGCAGAAGCTGCCGTCCGCCATAGAAGAAGCCTTCGTCAAAGAAGCTGACGCGTACTATGACGAGATGGCAGTGCAGTACCCCGAAGCCAAAGAGGTGCTGGAGTCACAGCGTGCCTTCGCCAAGAACTGGGATGCCCTTTACGGACTTCCCAACTGGGCCAAGCCCAGAGGCTAGAGATAGCCAGGCACGGGCCGCTGTATTTGCAGTTCCAGTCTGCCCCGCTCCGGGGCCCCCTCCCGGGGCGGGGCCAAACAAAGAAAGATGGTAGTATGAGAAAAATAATAAAGACCATTGACGCCGCCAATGAATTGACGGGAAGTTCGATAAGATGGCTCGTCGTCTTCCTCATGCTGGTCATCTGCGCCGAGGTGTTCATGCGTTACGTCCTGAACAAGCCCACCATCCAGGGTCCCGTAATCGCCTCCTGGACAGGGGCGGCGCTGTACTCGCTATCCTGGGGGTATGTCCACCTGCACAAACGCCATATCAGGGTGGACGTTTTTTATGCCCGCATGCCAAGAAGAATGCAGCTGATTGTTGACATTTTCTGCGTACTGCTGTTTCTGCTGCCGCTGGTGGGCCTGCTTACCTATGCCGGCTGGGAATGGACCTGGTACGCCTGGAAGACGGGCGAGAAATCGCTGATGACCTACTGGTACCCCATAACCGGCCCCATACGCACCGTGGTCTTCCTGGGACTTGTCCTGTTCTCTCTGCAGGCCCTGGCCCAGGCCTACCGCGACATATACTCACTGGCGAGGAACAAAAGCCTATGATTAACGTTGATCCGCAACTCATCACGTTCGTCATGCTCGGCGGCATACTGGTGGGAGTGCTCCTCGGCTATCCCCTGGCGATGGTCGTGGGCGGCATCGGCATAGTTATGGGCATCGTCCTCTTCGGCATAGATATCTCGTTGCAGCTCATCTACCAGCGCCTCTTCGAGCTGATAAACAACTACATCCTGCTGGCGGTGCCCGGTTTCATTTTCATGGGCATCATGCTCGGCTATTCCGGCATCACGGAGCGGATGTTCTCCGCCCTGTACCTGTGGCTCAGCGGCTTCAGGGGTGGGCTGGCGGTTATCACCGTACTCATCGGCACCATCCTGGCCGCCTGTGTGGGCATCATCGGCGCATCGGTCACGGCGCTGGCCATAATCGCCCTGCCCGAAATGATAAAGCGGGGCTACAGCCGGTCCCTGGCCTCCGGGGCGGTCTGCGCCGGGGGTACCCTGGGCATTCTCATCCCGCCCAGCATTATGCTGGTGGTGTACGGGCCGATGGCGGCGCTATCGGTGGGCAAGCTGTTCTTCGGCGCTTTCCTGCCCGGCTTTATGCTTTCCGCGATGTACTGCGGCTATATCGCGGTGCACAGCTTCCTCCAGCCGCATATCGCGCCTCCGGTGCCTGAAGCAGAGAGGAACGTGCCCTGGGGAAAGAAGCTATATGAGCTCACCGTATCGCTGGTACCGCCCGGCGTACTCATCATCGGCGTCCTGGGCAGCATTTTCTTCGGTATAGCCGCCCCCACTGAAGCCGCGGCGGTGGGCGCCCTGGTGGCCACTGTTCTGGCCATCGTTTACCGCAAGTTCAGCTTCCAGATATTGAAGGACACCGCCACGGAGACGGTGAAAGTGACCGGAATGGTGCTCCTCATCGGCGCCACCGCTTACGCCTTCGTGGGCATATTCATGCGGGCCGGCGGCGGGGACATCGTCAAGGAGTTCATTCTGGGCGCACCCGGCGGGAAGTGGGGCGTCTTCGCCATCGTTATGTTCATCGTATTCCTGCTGGGCTACTTCATCGACTGGCTGGGAATACTGTTCATCGTCGTGCCCATCATAACGCCCGTCGGCGAGGCGCTGGGCTTTGACAAGCTCTGGTTTGCGATGATGATTTGCGTCAACCTGCAAACTTCTTTCCTGACGCCACCCTTCGCGTACGCCATCTTCTATCTCAGGGGCGCCGCCGAGCCGTCTCTGGGCGTGGAAACGGGGCACATCATCCGCGGGGTAATCCCGTATATCTTTATCATCCTGGTCGGTCTGGGGCTTCTGATAGCCTTCCCGCAGATAATTACGTGGCTGCCCGGGCAGATGATAAGAGGCTTCTAGCGCCGTTTTTTGCAGAGAAAGGCCGCCCCGCTTTTCCGGGGCGGCCGTCTTTTCACAAGTATTGCGGACAAAGTCTACTGCTTGCCGCTTTTCCCGCCGGACAGATAGTACTCCACCACATCCTGGAAAAGCTCCCCTTGCATCAGGCGCTGGCGCACCACTTCCTCCGCAGCCAGCTTCTCCAGGGCCCTGGCTATGGCCTCTTCTTCGGCCTCGCCCGGGATGACCACCACCCCGTCACGGTCTCCGAATACCAGCTCTCCCGGCCGCACCAGCACGTCCCCGCACCGCACCGGCACGTCCAGCTCCACCAGGTCGTACCGTCCCCCGGCGGCATTGGGCTTGACGCCGCGGGCAAACAGCGGGTAGCCAAGAGCGGTAATCTCTTTCACATCTCTGACCAGACGGTCGATGACCGCCCCGGCAGAGCCCCGTTTCTGGGCCGTCAGCGCAAACAGGTCACCGAAGCAGGCGCCGCGCCAGGTATGACTGGTATTATGGACGCAAACATCGCCGGGCTTGAGGGAGTCCAGCGCCCGCGCCACGTTCTGCAGCGGCCTGCTGGTATCATCCACGTCCATCCACATCCAGGTGCGGGCCCGCCCCACCACCACGAAGTCCGGGTGCAATGGTTTGACGTCATGGCGCATCACCCGGTCACGGAAGCCCAGCCGGTCCAGAGCATCGGAAATCACCCCGCTGTTCAGCTTCTCCTTCAGAACATCAAATTTTTCCCGGTCGGAGTTAAATCCCATAGAACCTCCTCTTTCTGTTAACCGAGACCCTAGCTCAGGTCCAGCACTACCCGGCTCTCCTCATCGGAGAGGCGCTGCACCTGGAAGCCCACTTTCCTGGCCAGCTCTATCATCTTGATATTTTCATTCAGCACGATGCCATAGATGCTTTTCAGTCCCTTGTCCTGGGCGATGCCTATCAGCATATCCAGCAGCTTGAGGCCCAAGCCACTGCCCTGGAAATCGTCCGCCACCACGATAGCATACTCTCCGGTTTCTCCCCCCGGCTCCATAATGAGCCGGCCCACGCCCACATTTCTGCGCTTGCCGTCAGAACTGTGCTCGGCGATGACAGCCATCTCCCGATCATAATCGATGTTGCAGAAACGGCTGAGCATCTGGTGGGTTATCTCCTTGATGATGTAAAAAAAGCGGAAGCGGGACGACTCCGGGGATAGTCCGGCAATGAGCTCCCTCTCCATGGGTTCGTCCTCCGGCCGTATGGGCCTGAGCGTCACGGACCGGCCGTCACGCAGGCGCCAGGGCTCGACATAGCGTGTGGGATAAGGCGAGATGATCAGGTGAGCGTATTCTTCCGCCCGGCGGCGCACCGCTTCCTCGTCCAGGATGACCCTGGCATCCAGGGCTAAGGCGCTGTCGTCGCTGATGACCAGCGGGTTGATGTCCAGCTCTTTGATCTCCGGAAAATCAACAATCAGGTTGGAGACCCGGACCAGCACCCCGTCCAGCAGGCGCAGGTTCACCGGCGGTTTGTTCCGATAGCCCGTGACCATTACCTGATAGGTCCTGGTCCGCTCCAGCACGCGGCGGGCAAGCACCTGGTTCAACGGCGGCAGCCCCACGGCGATGTCCTTGAAGAACTCCACCTGGGTACCGCCCAGTCCGAAGATGATGACCGGACCCAGAACGGGGTCTTTCTTGCTGCCGATGATAAACTCATAGTCAAAACTGGCAACCATTTTCTGGATGGTGACGCCTTCGATGCGGGCCTCCGGCTGCCTTTTCTTCACGCTCTCCATCATCTCGCTGAAGGCCTTCTTTACTTCCTCCGCCGAAGCGATATTCAGCTTCACCCCACCCACATCCAGCTTGTGGCTGATATCCGGGGAGAGGATTTTCATCACCACCGGATAGCCCAGACCGGAGGCGATGGCCGCCGCTTCGCTGGCATTACCGGCGAAATGCGGCGTGGTAGCCTGAATCCCATAGGCAGCCAGCAGCTTCTTGGAGTCCTCTTCGCTGAGCAGCGTCTTTCCGGCCTTCAGCGTATTGCGGATAAGTATCTTGAGATAGTTATTGGGCGCGCCGGTATCCATGGGCAGGTCTTCCGGCGTCTCGTACAGCGATTCCAGGTTGCGCGCATAGTGGTACATATACTGGTAAATACGCACCGCTTCTTCGGGAAACTCGTAGGTAGGAATACCGTTTTCGTAGAACAGTTGCCTGGCCCGGGCCACGTCTTCCGTCCCCATCAGCGCCGTCAATATCGGCTTGCGGGTCCTCCCGGCCAGCTTGATGATTTCTTTGGCCACTTCCGTGGGCCTGGCCATACCTTGCGGGGTGTAGATAAGCACCGCGCCACTAACACCCGGGTCCCGGAAGACAACCTCGATGGTCCGTGCGAACCGCTGCGCGTCAGCATCACCAAGAATATCCACCGGGTTGCCTTTGCTCCAGTACGGCGGTAGAAATTCGCTCAGCGCCGCCACGGTGCTCTCGCTCAACTCAGCCAGCTTGCCTCCCCGGCTTACCAGCGCGTCCACGGCCAGTATTGCCGGCCCGCCGGCGTTGGTGATGATGGCCACGTTGGGCTCCCTGGGCAGCTTGGTGGTATTGAGAATGGAGGCGCAGTTGAACAGGTCTTCTATCTCCTCCACCCTGATCACCCCCGCCCGGTCAAAGGCTGCCTCGTAATACAGGTCCTCTCCCACCATAGCCCCGGTATGGGACATGGCCGCCCTCGCGCTCTCCTGGAACTTGCCCGGCTTCATAACTATGATGGGCTTGGTGCGGGCAAAGCCTCTGGCCGCGCTCATGAACTTGCGGGCGTGCTGCAGAGAATCGCCGAAGGACTCGAGGTAGATGATGATACTCCTGGTCTCCGGGTCCTCGCCGAAATAATCGATGAGGTCGCCGAAGTCCACGTCCAGCATGGAGCCCAGGGAAACGAAGGCGCTGAAACCGATTTCCCGGCTTACCGCCCAGTCCAGTACCGCCGTGCCCAGGGCGCCGCTCTGGGAGAGAAAGGCCACCTGTCCCGGCCGGGACATCTTGTTGGCAAAAGTGGCGTTCAGCAACGCGCTGGGCCTGATTACGCCCAGGCAGTTGGGGCCGATTATCCTGATGCCGTACCTGCGGGCCGCCGCAAGGACCTTCTCCTCCCGGGCCTTGCCCTCCTCACCCGCCTCCCGGAAACCAGCGGAAATAACGATAACCGCCTTCACTCCCATCCGGCCGCATTCCTCAATGACCCCAGGTACCACTTTGGCCTGGGTGGTCACCACCACCAGCTCGGGCGTCTCCGGGAGGGCGCTTAACTCCGGGTAGCACTTGATATCCAGTATCTTCTCGCGGTTGGGGTTCACCGGATAGACTCTGCGCCTGTCTCCGGCCAGCAGGAGATTGTCCAGCACCGTCCGCCCCACCGCCCCCTGCCGCTCCGATGCACCCACCAGAGCCACGCTGGCCGGCTCGAAAAAGGCCCTGATTCTCTCCATGCTCATTTCAGTCCACCGCTCCTGCAGTATTCGGAAAGCGCTCTCCCCTATCATACCCCTTTTGCTAACAGACTCACAAGACGCGGCTTCCGCCGGAACGAAGTCCATTTGCGATTTCAGCCCGCAGCGACTATAATCTTAGCAGACCGCCCATTACTTAACCATCCTACCGGCGAGGAGCAGAAATGTCAGACCAGCAAGCAACCAGGTCCGCCAAGAGACTGGCGCAACGGGTAAGCAAAGTCCCGGACGTAGGCTTTGCCCGCTTCCTGGACCTTT
>CAZZAU010000054.1:0-9338 GCA_964652725.1 uncultured Dehalococcoidaceae bacterium
GACGACCACCATGCCGGTGGGGAGGTGGGTCATGCGTACGGCGGTGGCCACCTTGTTCACGTTTTGTCCCCCCGCCCCGCCGCTGTGGAAGATATCCACCTTCAAATCATCAGGATTGACGGAGATATCCACCTCCTCCGCTTTGGGCAGGACCGCTACCGTGGCTGTGGACGTGTGCAGCCTGCCTGAAGACTCGGTGACCGGCACCCGCTGCACCCGGTGCACGCCGCTTTCGTACTTGAGACGGCGGTAGGCGCCTTTCCCCTTGACCTCGAAGATTATCTCCTTGAAACCGCCAGCGCCACTCTCGCTGGCGCTGATAACGTCAATGTTCAAGCCTTTTGCCTGGGCATATCGCGCATACATACGGAACAGGTCGGCGGCGAACAGACCTGCCTCGTTGCCTCCCGCACCGGCCCTGATTTCCATGATGATATCCTTATCATCACTGGGGTCGCGGGGCAGCAGGGCGATTTTCAACTCCTCAAGCAGTCTCTCCTGTCTGCTCTCCAGCTCGCTGATTTCTTCCTTCGCCAGCCCGGCCATCTCCTCATCCAGCCCTTCGCGGAGCATTGCCCTGGTCTCGGCAAGGGAACTGGAGATTGCCTTGTACTCGCGGTATCTGGACACCGCGTCTTCCAGCCCGGCCCGCTCCTGGCCCAGTTCCTGCAGCCGCCTGAGGTCCGTGGCGATATCCGGCCGGGACATCTGGCGGTCTATTTCTTCATACCTCTTTTCGAGTCTTTCCAAACGGTCTATCATTCCAGGGTTATTATAGCACAGACTTGAAATACGCTTAAACCTGACCCCGGCCAAAAGACTTCCGGCGGCCGATATTGTATAATGCAAACGCGCATGATAGGCATGGTCAGGAAACGCATTGCCAGTCTCACTTCTATAGTGCTGAACCCGTTCATCATCGGTATGGGCGTCATCTTCCTGCTTTCCTTTGAGTCTACCTCGCGTGTCTCGGAGGGTATGAAGTGGGCGCTGCTCCTGGTTGGGGTGACCATTCTGCCGGTGTTTGTGGTTATCCTGTATCTGGCGCATACGGACAAGGTCACCGGCATGTTCATTCGCATCCGTGAGCAAAGGCACCAGGTATATCTTCTGGCCACCGTGTGCACGGTGGCCGGCGCCCTCATCCTTTACTTTCTGGAAGCGCCGCCGGTGCTGGTGGCCTGCATCGTGGCGGCGCTTTCCGCCGTCGTCATCTTTATGGTCATCAACCTGCGCTGGAAGATTAGCCTGCATGCCGCTTTTGCCGCCGGCTCCGCTGCCGTGTTGACCCTCGTGTACGGGGCGGCAGGGGCTCTTGCGGCCATCATGGTGCCGCCGGTGGCCTGGTCACGCATCGAGCTGGGTCAACACACGCTGGCGCAGACCGTGGCCGGTGCGCTGCTTTCGGTGCTCATCGTGGTGGCGGTCTTCCACTTCTTCGGGCTCATCGGACCTTCCCTTGCGCTTTGACCGCTTTGACACCTGTCAGAGGCCCGCAGTAACATAGGATTTGAGGCAGGAACATGCTAGCCAGGGTCAGAACCGCCGCCGTGATAGGATTGCAGGGCCATCTGGTGGACGTGGAGGTGGACATCTCCAGCGGGCTACCGGCTATGACCATCGTTGGCCTGCCGGATGCCGCCGTCCAGGAGGCCAGAGAGCGCGTGCGGGCGGCGGTGCGCAACTCCGGCTATACCTTCCCTATGAAGCGCATAGTGGTGAACCTGGCTCCGGCCGATCTCAAAAAAGCCGGCCCTTCCTATGACCTGCCTATCGCCGTGGGGATTCTGATGAGCTCCGAGCAGGTGAGCGCGGACGGCGCGCGCGCCATTTTTCTGGGCGAGCTCTCTCTGGACGGCAGCCTGCGCCATACACAGGGCATCCTGCCTATGGTGGCCCTGGCGCGGGAAGAGGGCATCGGCACCATCGTGGTGCCGGAGGTGGATGCCCCGGAGGCGGCCCTGGTGGAAGGAGCCAGCGTCATCCCGGTCCACGCTCTGGACCAGCTGGTGGGCTTTCTTCAGGGCGAGATTGCCATTTCCCCTTACCGGCCTGAGGAGCGCACTGACGCTGGCCCGGTACTGAACGACATCACAGACCTGGCGGAAATCAAGGGGCAAGAGCACGTGAAGCGGGCTCTGGAGGTGGCCGCTGCCGGCAGCCACAATATCATTATGAGCGGACCGCCGGGCAGTGGCAAGACCCTTCTGGCGCGCTCGCTTCCTTCCATCCTGCCGCCGATGAGCAACGAGGAAGCTCTGGAAGTCACCAAAATCTACAGCGTGAGCGGCCTGCTTCCTTCCGATACTCCTCTCCTCAGGCAGCGGCCCTTCCGTGCTCCGCATTACACCATCTCCCACGCCGGCCTGGTGGGCGGGGGACAGTGGCCCCGGCCCGGTGAAATCAGCCTCAGCCACCGGGGAGTCCTTTTCCTGGATGAATTGCCCGAGTTCGGTCATTCGCTGCTGGAGGTGCTCCGTCAGCCCCTGGAAGACAAAGTGGTGACCATCAGCCGGGCACAGGGCCGGGTCACCTTTCCGGCCAGCTTCATGCTTGTGGGCGCCATGAACCCCTGTCCCTGCGGCTACTACGGCGACCCTTTCCGCAGGTGCACCTGTTCCCCGGGCCTGGTCTCCAGATACCAGCGCCGCATAAGCGGCCCTTTCATCGACCGGGTGGATATATTTATTGAAGTGCCCCACATCGATTACGAAAAGCTGACCGATGAGCGGCTGGGCGAGCCTTCCGCCCGGGTGCAGGCACGCGTCAGGGCCGCCCATGACCGCCAGATAGAGCGGTTCAGGGGGCGCCGTTTGACCTCCAATGCGGGGATGACCCCCGCCGAGGTCAGGGAGTTTTGCCAGGTGGACGATTCTGCCCGGAGCCTGCTCAAGGCGGCTATGAAACAGCTCTATCTTTCCGGCCGCGCCTTCCACCGCATTCTGAAGCTGGCCCGCACCATCGCCGACCTTGAGGGCGCGCCGGTTATCAAGAGCCATCACATCGCTGAGGCCATCCAGTACCGCCCGAGACGGGCAGAATTGTAAAGTTGAAAACACGGAAAGTGAGGTGAGACCTATGCGCCGCAAATGGTTGGTGAAAACGCTGCTCTTCGCCGTCCTGCCGGCTTTGCTATTCCTCGCCGGCTGCCAGGACTTTGGCACTTTCCCCACGTCTGAGCCCACCGGAGAGCCCACCGTTGTCCCGCCCTCCCGGTTCGTGAACACCGCGGACAGGGCCACTCTGGCCGTTCACGAGCACCTGCTGGACCTGGCGGGCAGCTTCGAGGCAAAGGACTATCTGGCCGAGTTCTATACCGTGAGCGACAACTGGAGCGCCCGGTCCGAGCTGCTCAAAGACGGCACTACGGTCTGGCATGTGGAAGTGGATATGAGCGGAGTCTCTCCGTGGCGGGAAAGACCTTACTGGCAGCAGGCCGCCTGGCTGGTGTACACTGACGGCCGCGTAATACCGTCAAACAGGTTCAGCGCTAACGCGCTGCGCATCGAGGCAGACCTTCAGGAACTGAGCCGGCAGGGGCAATCCTAGAGCAGAAGCCAGGATATGCCGCCGGTAATCAGCAGGACCACGCCCAGCGCCAAGGCAATCCAGCCCCCCAGCTTCATTGCCCAGGGCTGGTGGCGGGGTGGCCAGTGCTCTATGAACTCCCGGACATCGCCGCGGCGTTTGGCCAGGGCTTCGTAGTAGGCGTTCTCCTCTTTTCCACCCCACATAATGCCTGCCACGCCGAGGAGGATGAACAGGCCTCCCAGGCCGACCAGTATCAGACAATCGCGTAACAGCATGTCCAGCCCTGAGCCACTAATCCTGACTGTGCCTACTATAGGCTATTTGCAACCGGTTTGTAAATGGCTCAGGGCGGGACAAATGGACTATTTTACCTGGACTTTGGCTCCGGCTCCCTCCAGCTTCTCCTTGATGGTCTGCGCCTCTTCCTTGGTCACGCCCTCTCGCACCGGCTTGGGTGCGCTTTCCACCAGGTCCTTGGACTCTTTCAGGCCCAGCGTGGTTACCTCGCGCACTGCCTTGATGACGTTGATCTTGTTGGCGCCGACGTCGGTCAGAATGACGCTGAACTCCGTCTGCTCCTCTGCCGGTGGCGCCGCTTCCGCAGGCGCGCCGCCGGCCGGGGCCGCCGCCATGACCGGGGCTGCGGCGCTTACGCCGAACTCAGCCTCCAGCGCCTTGACCAGGTCGTTCAATTCCAGAACGGACATCTTCTTGATGGTGTTCATGATGTCTTCGATGGCGGCGGAGGTCCTGGGTTTGTCCGCTTTGGGCTTGGCTTCTGCCGCTTTGGCAGAGGCGGCCTCCTCAGCCGGGGCGGTTTCCGCGGCGGCCGGCTGCTCTGCCGCCGCCGCTGTCTCTTCCGCTGCCTGCGCGGCAGCTTCTACGTTCTTCTCTTCGGCCATGCTATCCTTCCTCCAGTTGTTCAGCTCTTGCCTGCAACACGCCCATCAGTCCCCGCAGGGGGCCGGACAGGCTATTGACCAGTCTGTAAATAGGACTTTGCATCCCGGCCACGACCCTGGCCAGCAGCACCTCGGCGGGTGGCAGGGTGGCCAGGGACTGCACGTCAGCCGCCGTAAACACGCGCTCGCCGGCAAGCCCTCCCTTTATGGCCAGGTTGCTCCGGGACATCCTGATGTGCTCGGCCAGGAGTTTGGCCGGGGTCACCACATCTTCGTAGCCGTAGACGATGGCCACCGGGCCTTCAAGATAGGGCACCAGGTCTTTTTTGCCCGCTTTCTCCGCGGCAAATCTGGCCAGCGTGTTCTTGACCACGCGGAACTGTACCCCGGCCTTCCTCAGTTTGCGCCGGAGATCGACGAGTTCCGCGGTGTTAAGGCCGCGGTAGTCCGCCAGGACGGCCGTGCTGCAGCCGGCGAATATCTCCCGCAGCTCTTCCACCGCGCGTACCTTTTCTTCTCTGGGCATTCTCACCTCCCTGCATAAGCGAACCGGCCAAATAAATAGTCCCCGCACTGCCGCACGAGGACAAAGCACCATCCAGCCCCGGATGTTTCTCTGATTCCTCGGCAGGCATGCTAATTAAGCCGGTCCGGCACCTGCTGTCTCCGGAAACGTATTCAGTTTTCGCCTTATTATACGGGTTTCTGCCCGGAAAGTAAAGCCGGGCGGGCATTTCTCAGGCTGTGCTCAGCGACACGGTGGGTCTGAGGTCGAGCTTGATTCCCGGCCCCATGGTGCTGGAAAGCACGGCGCTTCTCACGAACTGCCCCTTGGCCCCGCTGGGGCGGGAGCGGTTGATTGCCTCCATTACCGCGGCCAGGTTATCCAGCAGTTGTGTCTCCTCAAAACTGACCTTTCCCAGGGGAACGTGGATAATCGCCGTCCGGTCCAGCTTGAACTCAACCCTGCCCTTGCGTGCCTCTTCGATGACCCGGGGCAGGTCTTCGGCGGGGACTACGGTCCCGGCCTTGGGATTAGGCATTAGTCCTCTCCGCCCCAGGATTTTACCCAGGCGGCCTACCCGGCCCATCATATCCGGGGTGGCTATGGCGGTATCGAAGTCGAGCCAGCCATCCTCTATCTTCTTAACGTACTCGTCCGCGCCAACATAATCGGCGCCGGCCCCTTCGGCAATCCTGGCCGCCTCTCCCTGGGCAAAGACCAGGACCCTTACCTTTTTCCCCAGCCCGTGGGGGAGCAGTGCCACGCCGCGTACCTGTTGAGTGGCGTTGCGCGGGTCCACTCCCATCTTCAGGTGCAGTTCCACCGTCTCATCGAAGCTGGCAGGCGCGGCCTGTTTGACCAGTGCGATGGCCTCCTCGGGGGAGTAGGTCCTGGACCTGTCCACCACCTGGACTGCGGCCTGATATTTCTTTCCGTGCGTGGCCATATTAGCTCCTGTCACCAGCGTATTACGCTGTTACTCTTCAGATTCTCTCTAGTTTGAAAATCACGGGACGGAAACCGTCCGTGCAGCTGGCCAGCTGCTGTCCCGGATTTTTGACCCAGGGGAAATCCCCTCCCAGCCGCAGATGGGTAACGTCCCGCTGAATATCGGCAAAAGCCCAGGCGCAAAATCCGGCGGGGCAGCTGCCCGATTCGTCACTGATGAATTCCTGCCCTACCTGGAACCTGTCGCACTCCGGCAGCGCGGTGCCCTCTACCGGCGGTTCCTCACCGAACATCTCGGTGAAATTGAGCTTCTTTACCACGGTTATCTTTACTTTGCTCCTACCGGCCATGGCTTTTCCTCCTGCTACTCTTCTATCTTGATGCCCATGCTGCGGGCGCTGCCAGCGATGATTTTCTCCGCCTGCTCAATGCTGTTGGCGGTCAGGTCTTTGGCCTTGACCTCCGCTATCTCGCGCAGTTTCTCGCGGGGCAGAGTGCCCGCGGCGGCATGGCCGGTGCTGCTGCTGCCCTTGTCCACCCCCAGCGCTTTCTTGAGCAGGTCCGTGGCCGGGGGCGTCTTGGTGATGAAGGTGAAGGAGCGGTCATCATAGACGGTTATCTCCACCGGCACGATGGAACCCGTCTGCGCGGCGGTGCGCTCGTTGTATTCTTTGCAGAAGCCCATGATGTTGACCCCGTGCTGGCCCAGGGCGGGGCCGACCGGGGGTGCCGGGTTTGCCTGTCCCGCGGGTATCTGCAGCTTGATCACAGCTTTCACTTTCTTGGCCATAGTTCCTCCTCAGCCCTTTACAGTTTCTCCACCTGGAGGAAGTCCAGTTCCACCGGCGTTTCCTGCCCGAACAGGGACAGGAGCACCTTTCCCTTCCCTTTCTCCTGGTTTATCTCGTCCACCACCCCCACGAAGTCGATGAAAGGCCCGTCAATAACCCGGACGCTCTGTCCGCGGCGGAAACCGGCCTTGACCTTGGGGGCTCCTCCCTCCATCTGCCGGAGAATCTGGCCCACCTCGTCTTCCCGCAGGGGGGTGGGTTTGCCGCCGCTGCCCACAAAGCCGGTGACGCCGGGGGTATTGCGCACCACGCTCCAGCTCTGGTCGCTCAGCTTCATCTTGACCAGCACATAGCCGGGCAGGATTTTCTTGGTCACCGTCCGGCGCTGGCCGTCCTTGACCTCCATCTCGTTCTCGGTGGGGATAACCACCTCCAGCACCTCATTGCCGGTATCCATAAACCGGATGCGCTGCTCCAGGTTCTTTTTAACGCGTTCTTCGTAACCCGAGTAGGTATGGATTACGAACCACTGTGTACCGTTTTCTGACAAGGTTGACCTCAACCGCGAGTATTAAATGGAGAGCAAGCCGTCACTGGGCGTGGAAGCTGGCCCTTCCTCGCTATCCTCCCACGAATACTTCCTCTACCAGAGTGGCGAAAGCAAAGTCGACAAGTCCCAGGAAAATGCCGGCGATTACCGAGATAACCAGCACCAGCGTGGACAGGTAAACCACCTCGCGCCGGGAGAGCCAGACCACTTTCTTCAGCTCGTTGATGGTCTCGCTGATGAACCGGAACCTGGACCGCCTGGTTGCTGTTCGTCTCTGTGCCACTGTCTTAGCGGGTCTCCCGGGATGTCATTTTACCTCCCGGTGGGACCGGGCGGTGCGGCAGCGGGGACAATACTTGTGCAGCTCCAGCCGCTGGGGGTCATTCTTCCGGTTCTTGGTGGTAGTATAGGTCCTCTCCTTGCACTCGGTGCAGGCGAGGTAGATGACGCCTCTTGCTTCCCCTTTCTTGGCCATAAGAGCTACTCCAGGATACGGGTAAAGGTGCCCGCACCCACCGTCCTGCCTCCCTCACGAATAGCGAAGCGGAGCCCCGTCTCCAGCGCCACCGGATAGATAAGCTTTATCTTCATGGTCACGTTATCGCCGGGCATTACCATCTCCATACCCTCCGGCAGCTCGATGGAGCCGGTGATGTCTGTGGTCCGGATGTAGAACTGGGGTTTGTAGCCATTGAAGAACGGGGTATGCCTGCCGCCCTCTTCTTTGCCCAGTACGTAGACCTGGCCCTCGGCATAGGTATGCGGCCTGATGCTGCCTGGCGCGGCCAGCACTTGGCCCCGCTCGATGTCTTCCCTTTCCACGCCTCTGAGCAGTATGCCTACGGCGTCGCCGGGCTCAGCGTAGTCCAGCAGCTTGTGGAACATCTCCAGGCTGGTGGCCACCACCTTGCGCGGCTCATGGTGCAGGCCCACTATCTCCACCTCCTGGCCCGCCTTGACTACGCCGCGCTCCACCCTGCCGGTGGCCACCGTGCCCCGGCCCTTGATGCTGAACACGTCCTCCACCGGCATCAGGAAGGGCTGGTCCTTTGGCCTTACCGGGACGGGGATGTACTCGTCCACGGCATCCATCAGCTTCAGAATGGCGCCGCACCACTGGCACTCCCTCTTGCCGCAGCCGCACTCCAGTGCCTTTAAGGCGCTGACACGCACCACCGGGATTTCGTCTCCCGGGAACTCGTACTTGCTGAGCAGCTCCCTGACCTCCATCTCCACCAGCTCCAGGAGCTCTTCATCCTCCATCACGTCCACCTTGTTGAGGGCCACCACTATACGGGGGACCTCCACCTGGCGGGCCAGGAGCAGGTGTTCCCGGGTCTGGGGCATGGGCCCGTCCGGAGCGCTCACCACCAGAATGGCGCCGTCCATCTGGGCGGCCCCGGTGATCATATTCTTAATATAATCGGCATGGCCGGGACAATCGATGTGGGCGTAATGCCGCTTCTCGGTCTCATACTCGATGTGGGCGATGGCGATGGTCAGGCCGCGCGCCTTTTCTTCCGGAGCGTTATCGATGCTCTCGAAAGCCCGGTACTGGGTGGCGCCCACCGCTTTGGCCAGAGTCATGGTGATGGCTGACGTCAGGGTGGTCTTGCCGTGGTCGACGTGACCGATCGTGCCCACGTTTACGTGTGGTTTGGTTCGCTCGAATTTCTGTTTCGCCATTTCAACCTCCGTGTTTTTCCAAGCCCACAATCGGATTCGAACCGATGACCCCGTTCTTACCAAGAACGTGCTCTGCCGGCTGAGCTATGTGGGCACTAATGCCAAAGCTAATTGTATGGTAAATACTATGAAAAGTCAACCGCTAGACCGCACCCGGCAGGGCCAGGCCCGGCGGTGCTGGTGGAGGGGGCAGGATTCGAACCTGCGTAGCCCTTAGGGCGGCAGTTTTACAGACTGCTCCGATTAACCACTCCGGCACCCCTCCCCGCTTCCCACCATAACCTCGATAACCCAGCCCGAGAGGGGATTCGAACCCACCAACCTACCGATTACAAGTCGGTTGCGCTACCATTGCGCCACTCGGGCGCCAGCTTCATCTGGAATGTACTAACGTGACCATTATAGAAAACCAGGGTAACAAAGTC
>CAZZAU010000055.1:0-9313 GCA_964652725.1 uncultured Dehalococcoidaceae bacterium
AGCGGTCTTCTACGTCGCTGACGGCCAGCTTGTCTTCGCCATGATACGGGGCGACCTTGAGGTCAACGAGGTCAAGCTACAGCGGGCGCTGCGCGTAGCCGACCTTCATATCGCCACCGAAGCCGAGGTCAGCGCCGCCGGCATCGCCGCCGGCTACGCTTCGCCGCTGGGCCTCAAAAACGTCAAAACGGTGGTCGATGAATCGGTAACGCCGGGCATCAACTTCGTGGCCGGGGGCAACAAGCCTGATACGCACATCAGGAACGTCAACTACCCGCGCGATTTTCAGGCCGACCTTATGACCGACATCTCGAAGGCGAAGGGAGGGGAGGGCTGCCCGAAATGCGGCGAGAGGCTCGTATTCGTGCACGGCATAGAGGTCGGCCACGTATTCAAGCTCGGTACTTTCCTCAGCACGACGCTCGGCGCTTCTTTCATTGACGAAAAGGGCCTAAGCAGGCCGATTATCATGGGCTGCTATGGCATCGGCGTGGGCAGACTGCTGGCGGCGGCCATCGAGTACTGCCACGATGACAAGGGCATCATCTGGCCGCTCTCCATTGCCCCGTACCGGGTGTACCTCTGCCCGCTGTACCGGGAGGGGACGGGGGTAGCTGATGCTGCGGAGAAGCTGTACATTGAGCTTGAGAAAGAGGGCTTTGAGGTGCTCTTTGACGACCGCCAGGAATCGCCCGGCGTCAAGTTCAACGATGCGGACCTTCTTGGTATCCCGGTCAGGGTTACCGTGAGCCCGCGCACCCTGGAGAAGAACAGCGTGGAGATAAAACGCCGCGCGGAAAAAGAGTCGCGACTGGTGCCGCTCGACGAAGCGGTTCCAGTGCTGAGAGAGTACTGTGGTCGGGGAGGAACTGAATGATGAAGCTGAGCCTGCACGATATGCTGCCCGCCTTCGAACTGCCGGAGGCGGAGGGAGGCAAAATATCATTCTGGGACTACAAGGGCAGGCGGAACCTGGTCCTTTTCTTTGTCCATCCCGCCTGTCAGAAGTGCCGGGACATGCTCAAAGAGCTTGCTGGTGCCTACCGCGAGGTGATAGGGCAGGAAGCGGAGGTGCTGGCCGTTTTGCCCGCTTCACCCGGAGAAGCCGGCAGGCTCAAACATGAGCTCTCCATACCGTTTCCCGTGCTGGCGGACGAGGGGGGCGGAGTATTTCAGCGCTACGGGGCGGTGGACAGCAATGACAGGCCATCCGCCGCCGTAATCATCGCTGACAGGTTTGGGGAGATCTATGCCTTTTCCGTGGCCACCGCCGAGCACAGGCTGATGACGGTCAGGGAGATAATCGACTTTTTCAATTTCATTGGCATCCAGTGCCCGGAATGCGGCGCCCCGGAGTGGCCGGAGACAAAGTAAACAGGGGATGAGGGGAAATGTCCTCAGGCGGCGTTCGAAGTAGACGAAGCCAGATTGAACCAGGAGGAATCGGAAAGGAACGGAATCAAACCGAACAGCGGGAGGGAGAGGGATTTATAAACAATCCCGGATGATGAAATGGCATTGATGACGCCGGAGCAGTTTGTAGGAAGCCTTGCGAAGCTGAAGCCGCGGGTCTTCATGAACGGAAAGCGCGTGGAGGTGCTGGAAAACAGGAACACCCGCACCGTGGTGGAGGCCAACAAGGCCAGCTATGCGTGGGCGTTGGACCCGCAGTATGAAGACATCATGACCTGCCATTCGCCGCTGGTGGATGATACCGTCAACCGCTACACCAGCGTCAGCGCCAGCGTGGAGGACCTGGTCAAAAAAGCCGGAGCCGGAACCTTCACCGCCGAGATGCTGGGCACGTGCATTTACCGCTGCGTGGGCTATGACACCTTTCACGCCCTGGCCAGCACCACCTGGGAAATGGACCGTGACCTGGGCACCGATTATAACCGGCGCTTTCTGGATTACCTGAAAACGGTGCAATCCAGGGACCTGGCGGTGGCCGGCGCCCTCACCGAGCCCAGAGGGGTGCGCGGCAAAAAGACTCTGGACTGGTCTGACCCATATCTCTCCTTGAAGATAGTGGACAGAAACAGGGATGGCATCGTGGTACGTGGGGCCAAGATAAATATCAGCGGCGCCTACGCCAGCCACGAACTGGTGGTACTGCCACAGTCGGCCCATTTCGAGGGAGAGGAGGACTATGCCATCGCCTTTGCCACCCCGGTGGACGCCAGAGGCATCACCTTTGTCTGCCAGTACACGCCCTTTTCTGCGGAGCGGGAGCAGGCGGAAGACCTGGAGGAACTGGGTAACCCCATTTACGGGCAGCGGGAGACTTCCATGGTGGTCTTCGATAATGTCTTCGTGCCCCGGGAGCGCGTCTTCCATTGCGGGGAGTATGCCTACTCCGGCAGGCTGGTGAGCCGCTTTGCCAGGACGCACCGTATGACCTGCGGCGGCACCTGTAAGGTGGGCTTCATGAACCAGATAATCGGCGCCGCCAGGCTGCTTCAGGAATACAAGGGGCTGGAGAGGGCGGCCCACATCAACGAGCAACTGGGGGAGATGGTGGTGCTGCGGGAGACCAGCCGGGCCTGCGGGCTGGAGGCGGCTCGCCGCGGCATCGAGGAGCCGCCCGGCTCCGGTGTCTATCTTCCCGACGAGCTGATGGGCAATGTGGCCAAGCTTAACGTGTGCAATGCCTTCTGGCGGGTAATGGCACTGGCCGGGGACATCGGTGGGGGGTTGACTGTCACCATGCCGTCGCTGAAAGAGCTGAAAAACCCGGAGGTCAAGAGTTACGTGGAGGAGTTCTACAGCTTCGGCTCGGACGAACCCACGGAGAACATTCTGAAAGTGACCAAGCTGCTGCAGAACTGGACGGCGGGGCTGCACGGGGTGGGCACCTGGCATGGGGCGGGGCCGGTGCAGACCCAGAAAATCATGCTGCAGCGGGCCATAAGCTACGAGCGGGAGAAGGACCTGGCCAGGCGGCACCTGAAACTGAAGGGGAAAACGAAGGGAAGTCCTGAATTCTAATTTCCAAACGCTAAACGAATTCAAATGACCCAAACCAGGTGTACTAAATTTCTGGATTTTGGGGAGTTATAGATAGTTCAGTATTTGGTGCTTGTATGGCAGGATTTCCGTCTTGTTCCCGTGGGGAAGCGGGGTGGCTTTCTCTGTTAGAATCACCCCCGCAAGGTGGCGCCGAGCTGCTCTGACAGCCTTGCCAGTATCTGCTCCTGGACCTCGTTCACCTCTTCATCGGTGAGGGTGTGGGTAGATGACTGATAGGTTATCCGATAGGCCAGGGACTTCTTGCCCGCGGGCACCTGCTTTCCGGAATAGACGTCGAAGACGGCCGCCTCTTGCACCAGCGGAAACCCCTTGATTACGTCTACCACCTGCTGGTGAATGACCCCGGTGTCCACAATCAGGGCGATGTCCCGCACCGTGGCCGGGTAGCGGGGTATGGGCTGGAACATGCGGTGCTCCGTGACCAGGGGCAGGAGCACAGCAACATCGATTTCAAACAGGTACGCGGTGTCTTCAAGGTCGAACGCCTCCGCCACACCGGGGTGCAGTTCCCCGGTGACGCCGATGTTTTTCCCCCGGACTGTAATGGCTGCCTGCCTTAGCGGGTGCAGGGTCTCATCATTGCCGGGGGTGAAAGTGGCTTCAATGCCCAGATGGCGGAGAAGTGCTTCTGCCATGCCTTTGGCATCATAGAAATCGAGCGGGCCGCCATCCCCCAGCCAGGAGAGGTCGTTTCTCGGGCCGCCGAGCAATGCGCAGAGAGACACTGGCTCATCGGGCAGGTCTTTCTCCCGCCGGAGATATATCTTGCCCATCTCAAAGATACGGATGCTGCCGTCTTCGTGGCGGCGGTTGGAGGCCAGCGTGGCCAGGAGGTTGGCGCGCAGGGTGGGACGCAAATATTCCTGCTCGGCGGTCATAGGGTTGGCTACCCGCAGGGGCAGGGGCTCGAAGCGCCCTGTTCCCGGTCTGAGCCTGTTCAGCGCTTCCAGGCCGCTGAGAGAGTAGGTCAGGGATTCCTGAAAGCCGGCGCCGGTGAGGCTGTGTCTTATCTCTGCTTCCAGCGTTTGGAGGGGCGCAGGAGTGTGGTGGGGTATGGGCTGGCTGAGCAGAGTGGTGGGGATACGGTCATAGCCGATGATGCGGGCCACCTCTTCGATGAGGTCTTCTTCCAGTGAGATGTCGCTGCGCCAGTAGGGCGGGGTGGCCAGAATGCGCTCTTTGTCGGTCTGCTGGCAGTCAAAACCCAGCGCCGTCAGCGTACTTGTTATCTGCTCACGGGTGAATTCCACCCCCAGCAGCCTTCGCAGCCGCTCCGGACGTAGCGGCACAGGCTGGAACTCCCGTTTTCCGGGATAGACATCCGCGATGCCCCGGGCCGCTTTGCCCCCCGCCAGTTCTACCATCAGCCGGGTAGCTCGCCGCAGGGCCGGCACAGTGAGCTCGGGGCGGATGCCCCGTTCGAAGCGCATGGAAGCCTCGCTGACCAGGCCGAGGCGGTGGCTGGTGTAGTGAATGCTGGCCGGGTTGAAGTTGGCCGCTTCGAGCAGGATGGAAGTCGTGTTCTCCGCCACCTCGCTGTTGGCGCCGCCCATCACCCCGGCAATGGCCACCGCCCGGTGTCCGTCGGCGATGACCAGCATATCGCGGGACAGGCTGCGCTCCAT
The DNA here is from genome assembly GCA_964652725.1 of uncultured Dehalococcoidaceae bacterium. Taxonomy (GTDB): domain Bacteria; phylum Chloroflexota; class Dehalococcoidia; order Dehalococcoidales; family RBG-16-60-22; genus CAZZAU01. Next base: position 4,656 of record CAZZAU010000055.1, read on the forward strand.
GCCGTCCAGACTGGTGATACTCTCGCCCGCCGCCGCGCGGCGCACGATGATTTTGCGGTCTCTTATCCGCTCGTAGTCGAAGGCGTGCAGGGGCTGGCCCAGCTCCAGCATGACGTAGTTGGTGATGTCCACGATGTTATTGATGGGGCGCATGCCGCAGGCGAGCAATCGCTGCTGCAGCCACGGTGGGGAATCGGCTATTCTGACTCCCGTAATGAGGCTGGCGCAGTACCGGGCGCACAGGTCAGGGTCGATTATGCCCACCGAAATACAGTCATCTATGGATGGTCCGTCTTCTTCATAGCTTGTCTGAGCGGTGTGCGCTGTCTGACCGGTCAGGGCTGCCGTCTCCCAGGCGATGCCGAAGACGGACAGGCAGTCGGGGCGGTTGGGGGTGACATCCAGGTCGAGGACAACATCGCCCAGGTACGCGGCCAGGGGTGTGCCCACCGGCGCGTCTGCGGGCAGCACCAGAATGCCCTGGTGCTCATCCGAGATACCCAGCTCCTTTTCCGAGCACACCATGCCGCTGGACTCCACGCCGCGTATCTTGGCCGGTTTCAGGCGGGCGCGCTGGCCGGTATGCCCGTCGATGAGCTCGGCGCCCTCACGGGCGAAGGCGATTTTGTCGCCCACCTGGAGGTTGGGAGCGCCGCAGACCACCGTCTGTTGCTCGCCGCCCAGGTTCACGGTGGGCAGGCGGAGGCGGTCGGCGTTGGGGTGAGGATTGACCGCTACAATCTGCCCCACCACTATCTTCTCGTCCCATCCCCCGCCGGTGTTCTGGATGCCCTTGCACTCCAGGCCGGCCATGGTCAGCTTCTCGGCCAGCCTGGCTGGTGGCAGGGTGACTTCCACGAACTCCTTGAGCCACTTGAGAGGTATTTTCATATCATTATGTCTAGAACTGCCTTAAAAATCTGAGGTCGTTGGCGTAGAAAAGCCTGATATCGTCAATGCCGTAGCGCAGCATGGGCAGGCGCTCGATGCCGATACCGAAGGCGAAGCTCTGGTATATCTGGGGGTCAATGCCGCCCCGCTCCAGTACCCTGGGGTGGGTCATACCTGCGCCCAGGATTTCGAGCCAGCCGCTCTGGCTGCACAGGCGGCAACCCTTGCCGCGGCAGCCCAGGCATTCGATGGCCATTTCCACTCCCGGCTCGACGAAGGGAAAGTAGTCGCAGCGGAAACGTACTCTTCTCTCCTCGCCGAAAAACCGCCGGGCGAACTCGTAGAGCGTGCCCTTGAGGTCGGCCATGGTGATGTTCCGGTCCACGGCCACCCCGTCTATCTGGTAGAACATGGGGATGTGGGTGGCGTCGCTGGCCTCATACCGGTAGACCCGTCCCGGCTCGATGACCCTGATGGGCGGTCTCATGGTCTCGAGAACCCGTGCCGTGACCGCGGTGGTATGGGTGCGCAGGAGCATGGCGTATTCTCCGGCCTCGTTACGGTAGTCCATCCAGGAGCTGGACATGGTGTCCCGGGCGGGGTGCTCGGCGGGGATGTTCAGCGCCTCGAAGTTGTAGTAGTCCCACTCCACGTCCGGCCCGCCGACCACCTGGAAACCCATGGAGTTGAAGATATCGCATATCTCGTTGAGGGTGCTGGTGATGGGGTGCAGGTGGCCCACCGGCACGGGGCGGCCGGGCAGGGTGATATCGAACGGCTCTTTGTGTGCACCGGCTTCGATGCGCACCCGCCGGAGCGTCTGCTCTCTGTCTTTCAGGCCGGCTTCCAGTTCCGCCTTGACCTGATTGGCCCTGGCGCCCACCGTTTTCCTCTCCTCAAGAGGAAGGCCTGCCAGGCCGCGCAGCGCGGCGGTCAGCGCGCTCTTCTTGCCCAGGTAGCGCACCCTCCAGGACTCCAGTTCTTCGGGGTTGCCGGCCTGTTCCAGCTCGCGCAGCGCTGCGGACCTGAGTTCTTCTAGCTGAGATTGCATATTTATGTACCGGTGCTTTCAGGATAAGGGAATGACGCGAAGTTGTCACTTCACGGCGGGGATGGATTTCAGGCTTTTTCCCTGGCGCTGGCGACGAGGCCGGCGAAGGCCTCCGGTTCCCGCACTGCCATATCGGCTAGCATCTTGCGGTTGAGCTCAACGCCCGATTTTCGCAGCAGGTCCATAAGCTCACCGTATTTCAGACCCTGGGCGCGGCTGGCGGCGTTGATGCGCGTAATCCACAGGCGGCGCATATCTCCCTTCCGCTCCCGGCGGTGCTGGTAGGCATAGCTCAGGGACTTGAGCATGGCTTCGCGGGCGCGCTTGTAAAGGCTGTGCCTGGTCCCCCGCTGGCCTTTGGTTACGGCCAGCACCTTCTTGTGACGTTGATGGCTGGTTACACCTCTCTTGACGCGTGGCAAGGGAACTCCCTCCTATCTCGGCACCCCGTAGGGGATGAGTCGCTGTATTCTCTTGTGGTCCGCGGCATGCAGCGGCAATTTTTCATCAAACAGCCGCTTCACCCGTTTTGCCTTGCGCCGCCGCAGGTGGCTCTTCGGGCCTTTGATGCGCATTATCTTGCCGCCGCCGGTAATGTGAAAGCGGCTCTGGGCGCCTTTATGGGTTTTCATCTTCGGCATTCTGGGCTTCCTCTTTCGCTTTTGTCTTTCCGGCAGGCACCGGATTGAGGATGATGTGCATCCGTTTTCCTTCCAGCACCGCCTGTCTTTCCACCGCGGAAACGTCTTGCAGCGTCTCCGCCATCCGTTGCAACAGCTTGTGCCCCAGCTCCGGGTGGGTTATCTCCCGCCCCCGGAACAGCACCGTTACCTTGACCTTGTCGCCATCGGAAAGCAGCTTGCGTGCCGTCCTGCTCTTGGCATCAAAGTCATGGGTACCTATTTTGGGTCGCACCCGTATTTCCCTGAGCAGCGAGGCCTTGTGGGTCTTGCGTATTTCCTGTTCTTTTTTGGCCTGCTGGTATTTATATTTGCCGTAGTCAAGCAGACGGCAGACCGGGGGCGTGGCCGTGGGGGCGACTTCCACCAGGTCCAGGCCATGTTTCCTGGCTGTTTCCTGTGCCTGACTCAAGGGCATAATTCCTAACTGCTCCCCCTTTTCCCCCACCAGGCGGACCTCCGGAACACGGATCATCTGATTGACGCGCAGTTGCTTAATTATGTCCTTGTATACCTCCTTCAAGCAACAGGTACTACGAAGAAAACTATATCATATTATGGGCGAATGAAGCAAATGGCACCCGGGAGTTGATTATCAACCCTTACCCTTAATTCCTTCCCTTTAGCAAGGGGTGGGGGAAGGAATTTGTTAAAGGGGCTTCGCCCCTTTGGAACCCAGCTTTTATGCAAGCTCATATGCAAGCTCACCCTGGTAAAAGACCCACTGTCATCTTCTTACTGCTCGATGAAGGTGGCATCTGGTTCAACAGCCCTGCTGGCGGCAGCCGCTTTCACCTTATCGATGAAGATGGCCGGGGTCAGGCAGGGTATTTGCTGCCCGCTGCGCAGGCGCAGCGATACCGCTTCCGTCTCCACTTCTTTGTCGCCCACCACCAGCATGCAGGGGATTTTCTCCAGCTGGGCCTGGCGGACCTTGGGGTTCATACGTTCCGCCCGGGCGTCCACCTCGGCGCGCAGCCCTGCGTCTTTCAGGCGGGCTTCCAGCCGGCGGGAGTAGTCCAGGTGGCGGTCCGCCACCGGAATTATGCGGGCCTGCACCGGCGCCAGCCACACCGGGAAGGCGCCGCCGTAGTGCTCCAGCAGGGTGGCCAGGAAGCGCTCCATACTGCCCATCACGGTGCGGTGCACCATCACCACCTGGTGCTCTTTGCCGTCCTCGCCCACGTACGTAACGTCAAAGCGGGGCGGCAGGTTGAAGTCCACCTGGATGGTGGGGCCCTGCCAGGCCTTGCCCAGCGCGCTCTCGAACTTGATGTCTATCTTGGGGCCGTAGAAGACGCCTTCCCCGGGGTCTATCTCGTAATGCAGGCCGGAACTCTCCAGCGCCCGGCGCAGGGTGTCGGTGGCGTGGTCCCAGCTTTCCAGTGTGCCGGCGAACTTGTCCGGCCGGGTGGACAGCAGGAGCTGGTAGTTCTTGAAGCTGAAGGTATCTATCATGAACAGGGCCAGTTCCAGCACATTCTTCACCTCTTCCTCCAGCTGGTCCGGCCGGCAGAAGATGTGGGCGTCGTCCTGGGTGAAGCCACGCACCCGGGAGAGGCCGTGGAGCACCCCGGAGCGCTCGTACCGGTACACGGTGCCCAGCTCGGCGTAGCGTATGGGCAGTTCCCGGTAGCTGCGCAGCCTGGTCTTGTATATGGCGATGTGCCCGTTGCAGTTCATCGGCTTGAGTATGTACTGCTGGCCTTCCACGTCCATAGGGCCGTACAGGTAGTCCCGGTAAAAATCGAGGTGGCCGCTGGTGCGCCACAGGTCTATGCGTGCGATGTGGGGGGTGTAGACCAGGTCATAGCCGCGCCTGACGTGCTCTTCTTTCCAGAAATCCTCTATGACGCGGCGGATGACGGCCCCTTTAGGGTGCCAGAGCACCAGGCCCGGGCCGAACTCGTCCTGGATGCTGAACAGGTCCAGCTCCTTGCCCAGCTTGCGGTGGTCGCGCCGGGCCGCCTCCTCCAGCCGATTGAGGTAGTCCTCCAGCGCCTCATGGCTGTCAAAGGCAACGCCGTAAATTCGCT
>CAZZAU010000056.1:0-3757 GCA_964652725.1 uncultured Dehalococcoidaceae bacterium
CATCACCCCTGCGAGCAGGAGTGCAACCGCAACGAGGTTGACCAGCCGGTGGCCATCGCTCCGCTGAAAAGGTTCGCTGCCGACATTGTACGGGAGAAAAGGCAAAAAGGTGAAATCCCGCCGGAAGAAAAGCCGGTTATAGATAAGTCAAAACCCAAAGTGGCCGTGGTCGGTGCCGGGCCTTCCGGGCTAACCTGTGCCTGTGACCTGGCTAAGCTCGGCTACCCGGTGACCGTTTTTGAGAAGGACCCTGAGCCCGGCGGGCAGCTGTGGTCGGCCATCCCCAGGTACCGCCTGCCCAAAGACGTGCTGGCCGCCGATATCAAAGACATCGTTGATATGGGCATTGACCTCAAGCTCGATACGCCGGTAAACGGCCGGAACGGACTCGATACGCTCAAAAAACAGGGCTACGGGGCCATTTACCTGGCCATCGGCGCGCAGAAAAGCCGCAGCCTGCCCATCCCCGGCGTTGACCTGCCCCGCGTCTCGCTGGCGCTGGACTTCCTTAGAGATGTCAACCTGGGGAGGAAAGTCGATATCGGCCATAAAATTGTGGTCATCGGCGGTGGCAACGTGGCCATGGACGTGGCGCGGACGGCGCGGCGGCTCGGCGTTTCCGATGTGACCGCCGTCTGCCTGGAATGTGCCGCGGAGATGCCCGCCCATCCCTGGGAGATAGAGGAGGCGGTGGAGGAGGGGGTCAGGATAATGAACTCCCGGGGGCCGACCGAAATAGTGAACAGGAACGGCAGCGTGGCCGGCGTCAATTTCAAGAAGTGCATCTCCGTATTCGATAGCGAGGGCAGGTTCAGCCCGGTCTTCGACGAAAGCGCCACCACCTCGGTCGAATGCGACACGGTGATTATCGCCATCGGGCAGGCCACTGACCTGTCTGTGCTGCCCGAAAAAACCGGCGTTGAGACCACCCGCGGCGGCTGGCTGATTGCCGACCCGTTGACGCTGGCTACCGATGAAGAGGGCATCTTTGCCGGCGGCGACGCCGTCACCGGCCCCAAGTCGGCGGTGGAGGCCATCAAGCACGGCCACGAGGCTGCCATATCCATCGACCGCTACCTCAACGGGCTCGACCTCAAAGAGGGGCGGCGGGAAAAGGAGAAAGAGGAGCCGGCGCCGTTGCCCGCAGGCAAGCATGAGAAGAAGAAAAGGCTGGACACCAAATATATCGCCCTGGAAAGAAGGTTGTCCAGCTTCGATGAAATAGTCGGTGCGCTTACGGAAGAAGAGGCCGTTAAAGAAACCGAGCGTTGCCTGGACTGCGGCCTGTGCAGTGAATGTCTCCAGTGCGTGTCCGTCTGCCAGGCGAAGGCCATCGACCATGAGATGAAGCCTGAGGAAATCGATCTCCAGGTGGGTTCAGTGGTGCTGGCGCCTGGCTTTGAGCCTTTTGATGCCAGGATAAAAAGCGAATACGGCTACGGCCGCATGCTCAATGTGGTGACCAGCCTGGAGTTTGAACGCATCCTCTCCGCCTCCGGCCCGTTCCAGGGGCAGGTGCTGCGCCCCTCCGACGGCAAACATCCGGTCAAAATCGCCTGGATCCAGTGTGTCGGCTCGCGGGACCGGACCTGCGGGCGGGACTATTGTTCCTCGGTATGCTGCATGTATGCCACCAAAGAGGCCATCATCGCCCGCGAGCACGAGAGCACCATTCAGCCCACCATTTTCTACAATGACATACGGGCCTTCGGCAAGGGCTTTGAGCGGTATTATGAATCGGCCAGTAACAAGTTTGGCGTCCGCTACGTAAAAGGCATTCCTTCGGGCGCCAAGGAGTTGCAACAGAGCAAGAACCTGCTCCTGGAATATACCGCTGAAGACGGCCAGAAGGTTCAGGAAGAGTTCGACATGGTCGTCCTCTCCATCGGGCTGCAGCCTTCGGTGAGCACTGCGGAGCTGGCACAGACGCTGGGCGTAGCGCAGGACGGGTTCGGCTTCTGCCGCACCGGGGAACTGGCGCCCAATGTCACTTCGCAGGAGGGCATCTACGTTGCCGGCGCCTTTGACGCCCCCATGGATATCCCGGAAGCGGTGATGAGCGCTTCGAGCGCCGCGTGTCTGGCTTCGCGGGATATCGCTGACGCCCGCGGCACCCTGGTAACAGAGAAAGCATATCCGGAAGAGAGAAACGTCAGCGGGGAGGAGCCGCGCATCGGCGTCTTTGTCTGCCGCTGCGGGTCGAACATCGCCCGGGTAGTGGATGTACCCTCGGTGGCCGAATACGCCGGCACGCTGCCGCACGTGGCACACGCCGAGGAAAATTTATACACCTGCTCCACGGATACGCAAAACAAGATTATCAACGCCATCAAGGAGAAGGGGCTGAACCGGGTGGTGGTGGCCTCGTGCAGCCCGCGCACCCACGAACCGCTGTTCCAGGATACCATCCGCGAGGGATGCCTGAACAAGTTCCTGTTCGATATGGCCAATATCCGCGACCAGTGCTCCTGGGTGCACGCCACCCATCTGCCTGAGGCCACCGAGAAAGCCAAAGATTTGGTGCGCATGGCGGTGGCGCGGGTGGCCATGCTGGAGCCGCTCCACGAACATACCGCAGAGGTCAAGAGAAGGGGACTAATCATCGGGGGCGGCCTGGCGGGTATGACCGCGGCCGTGGAGATGGCCGGGCAGGGCTATGAGACGGTGCTGGTGGAACGGGAAAAAGAACTCGGCGGCAACCTGCGGCGCATTCACTACACCACTGACAGCGCCGACCCGCAGCAGCTGCTCGCCTCCCTGGTGGCGCAGGTGGAGAAGGAGCCGAAGGTCACCCTGTACCTGGGGGCGGAGGTGAAAACCATCTCCGGCTACCTGGGTAACTATACCACCGAAATAGTGACCGCAAACGGAGAGCCGGTGGAGGTGGAGCACGGGGTGGTCATCCTGGCCACGGGCGGCGAGGAATACAGGCCGACCGAGTACCTGTACGGCCAGTCGGACAAAGTGCTTACCCAGCTTGAGTTCGAGGAGAAAATAGCCGGGGGCAAAGTCGGGAAACCGGGTTCGGTGGTCATGATACAGTGCGTCGGCTCGCGGGAAGAGGAGCATATGTACTGCAGCCGCGTCTGTTGCACCCAGGCGGTGAACAACGCCCTCAAATTGAAAGAGGCGAACCCGGAGACCGATGTCTATATACTGTACCGCGACATCCGCACCTACGGCATGAACGAGCTGCTCTACCGCCAGGCCAGGGAGAAAGGCGTCATCTTCATCCGCTACGAAGTGGAGGGGAAGGCCGGGGTCACGGCGGAGAACGGCAAACTCAAAGTAAACATATTCGACCCGGCACTGAGCGCGGAGGTCGAGCTGGCCCCGGACATACTGGTGCTGAGCGCCGCGGTCAGGCCACAGGCAGACGCGGAGGCGTTTGCCAGCAAGCTAAAGCTGCCCCTCACCCAGGACAAGTTCTACATGGAAGCGCACATGAAGCTGCGCCCGCTGGACTTCGTCAACGAGGGAATGTACCTGTGCGGACTGGCCCACTCGCCGAAGTCCATCGGGGAATCGATCATCCAGGCGAGGGGGGCGGTATCGCGGGCAATGACCATCCTCTCCAGGCCGTACCTGATGGTGGGCGGGATAGTCTCGGTGGTGGATAGTGACCGATGTGTGGCCTGCCTCACCTGCGTCCGCTCCTGTCCCTTCGATGTTCCCCGCATCAACGAAGAAGGAGTGGCCTACATTGAAGCAGCCGCCTGCCAGGGCTGCGGCATCTGCGCCAGCCTCTGCCCGCGCA
>CAZZAU010000056.1:3767-9138 GCA_964652725.1 uncultured Dehalococcoidaceae bacterium
GGCGATTACGTTGCAGCACTATAAAGATGAACAGGTAACGGCCAAGACGGCGGTCCTGGCCGAATGGGGGGAAAGGAGCTGACATGGCCGGAGAATTTGAACCCAAAGTAGTGGGGTTCTGCTGCCACTACTGCGCCTATTCGGCCGCTGACCTCGCCGGCTCCATGCGCCTGGAGTATGCCCCGAACGTGCGCATTATAAAGCTGATGTGCACCGGCAAGGTGGATACCCTGCACCTGCTCAAGGCGTTCGAGGACGGCGCCGATGCCGCCTTCGTGGCCGGCTGAGAGGAAGGCGATTGTCATTTCCTGGAAGGAAATCTGAGAGCCAAGAAGAAAGTCGAGCAGGCCAAGAAGCTGCTTGAAGAGGTGGGCATCGAGCCGGAACGGGTGGAGATGTTCAACATCGGTGCCTCCGATGCCCCTTTGTTCGCCGCCGCCTGCAATGAAATGACGGAGCGGGCGAAGAAGCTGGGCCCCAATCCCCTCAAAAAGGAGAAGGTGAAGTAATGATAGTCGCCGAGAGAAAGCCGTTTGCCGAGATAAAGGAGAAAATCAAGGACTGCAAGAAGCTACTGGTCCTCGGCTGCGGCACCTGCGTCAGCGTCTGCCAGGCCGGCGGGGAGAAGGAAGTGGAGCTGCTGGCCACGGAGCTCAGGATGGCCGGCAAGATGGATGGAAAAGAGGTCGAGATAGACGAAATAACCATCCAGCGGCAGTGCGACCGCGAGTACATAGAGCCGATAATGGAGAAGATGAAGGAATATGACGCCGTTCTGTCCATGGCCTGCGGGGCCGGCGTGCAGTTCGTCGCCGAGATAGCGGAAACGATGCCGGTAATCCCGGCGGTGAACACCCGATTCATCGGGGTGACTGCTGCCGAGGGGCTCTGGCTGGAGAAATGCCGGGCCTGCGGCAATTGCCTGCTCGCCGACTACGGCGGCATCTGTCCCATGACCATGTGCGCCAAAAGCCTGGTCAACGGACCCTGCGGCGGCTACAAGAACGGCAAGTGCGAGACCAGCCAGGAGCGTAACTGCGCCTGGGTGATGATATACGAGCGACTGTCCAAGCAGGGCAAGCTGGATAAGATGAGGGAGCTCACTACCCTCAAGGACTACAGCGCCCAGAGCCACCCGGCACGGCAGGTTAACGAGGCCTACACCAGACCCGAGCCGGCGGCGGCCAAAGAGAAATAAACGACAAAGGGAGACAAGTAGCCTCCGCATCTGCCAATATCCTTCAGCGTAGAGCTCACGTTAAAAGCTCTGTACCGCCCACCCAACCTTGACGGAAATCTACCCAGGTATTATACTTGGGCCAAATCACCAGATAGAATAGCGACAGGACAGATGATGGCGGATTATCCGACAGGCAATCCTGGGGACAGCCCGGTTAGCGTAAGCCTAGACTCGATAATCGAGGGCGACTGCCTCGATGTGATGCGACTCTGGCCAGACCATTGCGTCGACCACTGCATCACCGACCCGCCGTTTAACATGTCCAAGAAAAAGGGGTTGGGCTGGGCTTTTTCCTCCCACGTAACTATGCAGGAGACATGGGACATGTTCTCCAGAGACCAGTACCTGAGGTTCACCGGTGACTGGATACAGGAAGTTACGCGCGTTGTCAAACCGAATGGCAATATCTTTGTATTCGGGAGTTACCACAATATTTATACTATCGGATTTGCCCTGCAACAGCTTAACCTGAAAATTTTGAACTCAATAGTATGGTTCAAGCCGAATGCTCAGCCAAACATCACTATACGGATGTTAACCGAGTCTACCGAACATATCATATGGGCCTGCAACAACACTATCGACAAGGCCAAAAACTGGGTTTCAACTACCTCGAAGCAAAGAGGTTGGGGAATGGGCGGCAGTTGAGAAACGTCTGGCAACTGCCTTACACACCAGCGAGGGAGAAGAAGTTTGGCAAAAACCCCACGCAAAAGCCGGAGGCTCTGCTGGAGAGACTGGTGACCATCGGAACCCGAGAAAATGACGTCATCCTCGATTGCTTTGCAGGCACAGGTACTACGGGTGTGGTTGCCGAAAGACTGGGACGCCGATGGGTCATGATTGAAAAAGAGTCGGTTTATGCAGACATTGCGAAACAGAGGATCACGGAGCTGAGAGAAGCCGGAAGCCGGAACATGACTCAGGCAATACAAACCGTACCGGCCGGAAGAAGAATCCCGCGAGCCCAGTTGCTGGAGCAGAAATCAGTTTACTGCATGGAGTAACACGTGGCGGGCAAATCCAAGAGCAGCAAGTCAGGCAGAGGACTGGTTGGCAGAGTGATTGAAATTGCTGAGAGGCTTGGTCTCGAGGTCAAAACAGAGGTCAAAGTAGGCAGGCGCCTCTGGGGTGCAGTACGCAAGATAGACGTAGTCGCAATTGATAAGAACACGCGGAAGAGCCTCGGAATAGAGTGCAAGTATCAGGAGACATCGGGAACAGCCGAGGAGAAAATGCCCACCACGGTGAAAGACATAGACGCCTGGCCTATCGCCGGTTTACTTGTTTTTGATGGAGCGGGAATCAGTCCCAACATGAAGGGATACCTGTATTCAACAGGCAAAGCCGTAGCTCTGGAAGACCTGGAGGAATGGCTGCGCCTTTACTTCGGTCTTAGCTGAACACTTCTCAGGCCACAAGGTGCCCCTGTCGAACGCAAGCTCGCTTCCCAGAATTTTACGTCATGTCTTCCGTGCCAACCTGCCGCCGGCGGGAAGACCGCGTTGCTTTGTCACAGGCCACCTGCTAGAATAAGCGGCAAAGGAGGCGCCTGCATGTCAAACGAGTCTACGTTCAAACAGCTCAGTGAAGCGGTCATCGCCGGGGACAGGGATGGCCTGCAGCAGGTGGTGGAAGAAGCACTGGGAGCGGGAATCTCTCCGTCCGACATCATTGAAAAGGGCATGTCTCCCGGCATGAAGGAGGTTGGCGAGCGCTTCGCCCGGTATGAAATCTACCTGCCGGAGATGATGATGTCCGCAGAGGCCTGGGAAAACGCCATGAAGATGCTCGAGCCCAAGCTGACGGAGACCGGCGGCGCAAGGCAGGTCAGGGGCAAGGTAGTGCTGGGCACGGTAAAGGGAGACATCCACTCCATCGGCAAGAACATCGTGGGCGCCATGCTGAAGATGAGCGGATTCGAAGTCATCGACCTGGGCGTTGACATTGCCCCTTCGGCCTTCGTCACCCGGGCCGAGGAGGTGGGGGCCGATATCATTGCCGCCTCGGCACTGATGAGCACCACCATTCCGCAACAGAAGAGCATAATCGAACATCTGGAGGCCAGGGGTATCCGCAACAAGTACTGTTTCCTGGTGGGCGGCGGCTCCACCACCCAGGAGTGGGCCCAGAGCATCGGCGCCGATGGCTACGGCCGCACCGCCGGCGATGCCGCGACGCTGGCCCTGAAAGCGGTATCCCAAAAATAGAAAGGGGCCTGTAGGATGATCAGCTTCTGGACGGTCATGGAGCGGGCCTTCAACGGCCCCATCTGCACGGAGAAGGACTTTGACCTGGGCATCTTCGTGCCCAATCTGCGCAAAGTCATTGAGAAATACGGCATCAAGTACAACCCCCGGGAACCGGTGCCCGCCGATGACGACCTCGCCGACCGCGTCTGGCAGGCAGGGCTGGAGTTCCTCGCCGAGACGGGTATCTACTGCCTGGACACCGAGCGGCGCATCCTGTTCAGCCGCGAGGAGATAGAGGGCGCCCTGGAGTCAGGCCCCTGCGGGCGGGTATTCGGCCAGGGCAAAGACAGCCGGGTGATGCCCCGCCGCCGCCCTGAAGACAACACCCCGCCCTGGTCCTCGGTGGGCCCCACCTCCTCACCGGTCTCCACCGAGATGTTCTACATCAACCTGGTCAAGGCGCACGCCGAAAATCCGCTGGGCGACGGCATTACCATTCCCTGCCTCACCACCCTGAACGGCCAGCCGATAGTGGGCGGTAGTCCACTGGGGGTGGAGGGGGCCATCAGGGCGGTGCTGCTCACCCGTGAGGGCATGCGCCGGGCCGGACGTCCGGGGATGCCCATCGTGAACGGGGTTACCACAGCAGCCCGGGCTCAGGAGCATATCGCCGCCAGCCACTTCGGTATCCGCCCCACGGACGCGCTGGAGATAGGCACCGTACACGAGATGAAAATAGACTTCGATTCGCTGAACAAGGTGGTCTATTCGCTGGCCGCGGGCAACCTGATTTTCGCCGAAAACGGTGTGATTCTGGGCGGGTATGCAGGCGGTCCTGCCGGGGTGGCGGTGGTAACCGCCGCCTATAACCCCGTGGACCTGCTGGTGCTGCGGGGCGCTGTCCAGCATCCCTTCCCCACCCACTTCGATATGGGTGTCACCTCGGCCCGGGATACCGTCTGGGCACGCAGCGTGGCCAACCAGGCCATAACCCGCAACAGCAGTCTGCCGGTGGTGAACGTGGGTTATTCGGCGGCGGGGCCGATGACCGAGATGCTCTTCTACGAGCACAGCGCCTGGGTGATAGCCGCGGTGGTCTCCGGCGGCTCGGTGGAGGTGGGGGCTTCGGCGCGGGGCACAGCCCTGGATTACACTACTCCCATAGAACCCACCTTCGCCAGCGAGATGGCCCACGCCGTGGCGGGAATGGGCCGCAAGGAAGCTAACAACATCGTCAATTCCCTTCTGGATAAATATGAAAGCCGGCTCCGGGAACCCCCCCGGGGAAAGAAGTATCAGGAATGCTGCGACATCGTCACCGGCAAACCGAACAAAGAACTCCGTGAGCTGTACCACGCCATCAGGCGGGAGATGACCGACCGGTACGGCATCCGCTTTACCGCCGCATCTCCCTACATATAATGAACAAATAGCAATGGAAGCTCTATGATAAGCTTCAGCACGGTGGTGGAAAGAGCACTTACCGGACCCATTTGCACGGAACGCGACTTTGACCTGGGCATCTTCGTGCCCAATCTGCGCAAAGTCATTGAGAAATACGGCATCAAGTACAACCCCCGGGAACCGGTGCCCGCCGATGACGACCTCGCCGACCGCGTCTGGCAGGCAGGGCTGGAGTTCCTCGCCGAGACGGGTATCTACTGCCTGGACACCGAGCGGCGCATCCTGTTCAGCCGCGAGGAGATAGAGGGCGCCCTGGAGTCCGCGCCGCGCAACGCCGTCTACGGAGACGGCAAAGACGCCCGGGTGATGCCCAGGCGCTTTCCGGAAGACGAGACGCCGCCCTGGTGCTCTGGCTCAGGGGCCGGCCCGGTATCCTCGGAGTGGAACCTCATCAACATCGTGAAGACCTATGCCGAAGTCCCCCTGTCCGACGGCATCACCGCCCCCTGTCTCACCAACCTGGACGGGGGCGACC
>CAZZAU010000057.1:0-9054 GCA_964652725.1 uncultured Dehalococcoidaceae bacterium
AATCTCCTCCTGCGACAGGAACTCATAGCTTATGCCAACCTTCGTCTTCAGTCTGGCGCCGTCGCCCGCAGCCCAATAGCCGACCAGCCGGGGCCTGAACTCTCCGACCTGCTCCGCGAGGAGTTCCAGGTTCTTTCCCGCCGCCAGGCCCACGATGCGGAATCTATCCGGCAGCGCCCGCACCACGTCCAGCGTCTGCCTGCCAATGGAACCTGTCGCGCCGAGCACGGCCAGTCTTTTCACCTGACTTTCCATCACTCTATCTTACAACAATTATCCACTAGAGGCCATCGGGTCGCCCCGGAAAGCAGCCCGGAATACGACAAGGCCGGGAGGTAGCAAATCTGCAATAAATAAAAAGAGGGGCCGGAACATGTTCCGGCCCCTTCTCACTCCATCCTGCACTTCCTATTCTTCTAGTTCTGCGGCCAGTTCCGGCTCTCCCTCCAGAAACTCTGGCAACTTCGGAACGCGCGCCTCTTTCCCCATATAGGCGGACTGGTACCAGGCGTTCTGAAACTCCTGCTCCATTCCACAACGTTTGCACACCCCCCTGCTGGTGGGGCCCCGCGCCCCTTCTATCACCCAGTAATGCCGGCACTGCTCCTTATTTTCAGGCTCGAGTGCCACATCCTTCGTTTGTATCATGACACACCTCCTCGAAAGTCATAACTGCATTGTAAAGGCAGACAAAATCACTGTATGCGACTTTTGTCGCATATAATATAACGGAGAATCAAGGCCGTGGTTAGGGGTGATTGCCGGCAAAAAGCTGTTCTTCCGTAATCACCTCAAACGGGCACTGGATAGCTCCCACCGGACAGACCAGCTCGCAGAAAGTACACCACTCACAGTCCGCCGTCTCCCGGGCCTCCACTACGCCGTTCACCATAACCAGACTCCCGCACTGGCAGACATTGACGCAAAGCCCGCACCCGTTGCACTTCTCCCGGTCTATCACTGGCATCTGCATCATGATGAAACTCCGTTACAATTTATTCCACGCCGGCGTATTTGTATGCGACTTTTATCTCAATCAGCCATTCCGGCAATCTCTTTAAGCGCTTCTTTGTCCGTGATGATGATGCGGTGCCGGTCCAGTCTTACCTTGCCTTCCTCCTCCAGTAGCTTGAGCGAACGGCCTATCATCTCCCGCGCCGTACCGGCCATGGCCGCCATCTCCTGCTGGGTGAGGCGGCGGGGCGGGTTCTCCACCAGGTATTCCAGTAATATCTTGGCCAGCCGGCCGGTCACCCGGCGGAAAGACAGGTCTTCCACCAGTGATATCAGCTGCTCCATGCGCCGGGCCAGCACCCGGAGCAGATTGACTGTCAGCGCGGGATGCTCTGCCAGCAGTTTCTTAAGGTCGCTCTTCTCCAGGGCATAGCACACCACGGGGGTCATAGCCTCGGCGCTGGCCAGGCTGCGCCCTTCTTCGAACAGGGGGAGCTCGTTGAACGACTCATAAGGACGTACCAGGTAGATGATTTGCTCCTTGCCGTCCGGCGAAGTCTTGAAGACCTTCACCACCCCGGACACAACAAAAAATACCAGCTCGGACGGCTCGCCTTCCGAAAGCAGTATCTCGCCCTTGTCCGCCACCTTTTCAAAGACGAACCTTCTTACCGAGTCTATCTCGTCCGGTCCCAGCCCGGAGAAGTAGCTGATAGCTTGCAGGGATTGCGCTTCCACCGCCATGATGGAAGGATTATAGCAGCTTCCGTACGATTCGGCAAAGAGCGCCCTTCTGAGCACACCCGGTCTGCCTGGTTACAGTTGGCGGTTGATACCCGCCCCTGTCCCCTCTTAGCCAGACCCGTTGGTAAGAAACGGCTGGCATTAACAGCCGGAGAGGAGTCCAGAGAAAAAGAGGCTCCGCTCCCTCTTGAATTCTCTACCCTCAAAAAGCATCACGCCGGAAGGCGAAAGGACAAGTCTGTTTGAGGGGACCGGGAGGTGCGTGAAGAACAACACAGACAAAACCGGGAGCACAGCGGGTATATCTAACGGATAAAAATTAGTATAATGTCAGAGGAACTGCCTATTCCGCGCGAAAGGAGCAAACCAGAATGAAGAGTTCCATGAGGCTTTTCCGTATCGCCGGCATAGATGTGGGCGTGCATTACACGTGGCTGTTCATCTTTGTCCTCATCAGCGTATCCCTGGCGGCGGGATTTTTCCCGCAGAACTACCCCGGCTGGAGCACGGCTACCTACTGGACGACGGGCATTCTGGCCGCCATTCTGCTTTTCGTCTCCGTGTTGCTGCACGAGCTGGCTCATTCGCTGGTGGCCCAGGCCCGGGGAATGGAGGTGAGCAGCATCACCCTGTTCATCTTCGGCGGGGTGAGCAATCTCCAGGAGGAGCCGGAGAAACCCAGGACCGAGTTCTTTATGGCCATCGTGGGGCCGCTGACCAGCCTGGTGCTGGCGGGAGCCTTCTGGGGCCTGATGCAGCCGGTGTCTGACCCGGCAAGCCCCCTCGCCGCCATGCTGGGCTATCTCGCGCTCATCAACCTGATCCTGGGCATCTTCAATCTGCTGCCGGGATTTCCGCTGGACGGGGGACGGGTGCTGCGCTCCATCCTGTGGGGCGCCTCCGAAAACCTGCTCAGAGCCACCAACATCGCCGCCACCGTGGGCAGAGTCTTCGGCTGGACTCTCATCGCCGCGGGCATCGTTCAACTGCTGTTCACCGGAAACATACTGGGAGGAATATGGCTGGCGTTCATCGGCTGGTTTCTGAGCAATGCCGCCGAGAGCAGCCGGCAGCAGATGAACTGGCAGCAGCAGCTTATCGGCACCCGGGTGGCCGAGCTTATGGACACGGAGCAGGAGACCATCAGACCGGATACGCCGGTGGCGGACGTGGTCTGGGACATCTTCCGCAAGCAGCGCGGGCGCGCCGTGCCCGTCTGTGAAGATGACCAGCTGGCGGGCATCGTTACCATCACCGACGTTAAAGAGCTGCCCCAGGACAGGTGGGAGCAAACGCCCGTTTCCCGGATTATGACCCGCAAGCCCCTCTACACGGTCACGCCCCAGGATGACCTGAGCGAGGCGATGAAGCTCATCGCCCAGCATGACCTCAACCAGGTGCTGGTGGTGCAGGGAGGCCGGTGCGTGGGCATGCTTACCCGCGCCCACATCATCCGCCACCTTCAGATCAATCAGGAGCTGGGCATCAAATCCCGGAGATAGCGGAGAACCGCCTTGCCGGTCCACAACGTCGAGATTGCAGAGATATTCAACCGGTACGCCGACCTGCTCGAGGTGCAGGGAGCGAACCAGTATCGCGTACGCGCCTACCGCAACGCCGCCCGTACCATCGCCAATCTGCCCCAGAGCGTCAGCGATATGGTCAAACAGGGCAAAGACCTGGATGAGATACCGGGCATCGGCAAAGACCTGGCGGGGAAGGTAGCCGAAATAGTCAGGACGGGCAAGCTACCGGCGCTGGAAGAGCTGGCGCGGGAGTTCCCCGCCGGGCTGGTCCAGATAATGAAGGTGGCGGGGCTGGGCCCTAAGAAGGCCGGGGCCCTGTACCAGGAGTTGGGCATCACCGGCCTGCCCGAGCTGAAGAAGGCCGCCGAAGGGCAGAAAATCCGCCAGCTTTCCGGCTTCGGCGCCCGGACGGAAGAGGCCATCCTGGCCGAGCTGGCCCGGAAGGTCAAGGAAGGCGGCGAAAAGGAACGCCTCAAGCTGTCCGTAGTCGAAGAGCTGGCCCGCCCGCTGCTGGACTATCTGAGGAAGGTCAAGGGAGTCAAAGAAGTGGAAGCCGCCGGGAGCTACCGGCGGGGACTGGAGACGGTGGGCGACCTTGATATCCTGGTCATCCACGAAGAAGGCTCGAACGTGATGGAGCGCTTCGCCGACTATGAGGACGTGGAGCAGGTGGTGGCCCGGGGCAAGACCAGATCTACCGTCATCCTGCGCTTCGGCCTGCAGGTGGACCTGCGCGCTGTACCGGAGGAAAGCTACGGCGCCGCTCTGCACTACTTCACCGGCTCCAAGGCCCACAACGTGGCCATCCGCCAGATGGGCGTCAAGAGAAAACTGAAAATAAATGAGTACGGCGTCTTCCGGGGCGAGAAGCGCATCGCCGGAAGGACGGAAGAAGAAGTATACGCCCGGGTGAACCTCCCCTTCATTCCCCCCGAACTGAGGGAGAACCGGGGCGAAATTGAAGCGGCTCAGCAAGGCAAGCTGCCCCGGCTGGTCACCCTGGATGACCTGCGCGGCGACCTTCACTGCCATACCAGCGCCACGGAAGGCAGGGCCAGCCTGGAGGAGATGGTGGAGGCCGCCCGGAAAAGGGGCTACCGCTACCTGGCCATAACCGACCACTCCAAGCGCCTGAGCATGACCCACGGCCTGGACGAGAAACGGCTGGAGGAACAGATGGCGGAGATCGACCGCCTGAATGAACGCCTGGATGACTTCCTGGTGCTGAAGGGGATAGAAGTGGATATTCTGGAAGACGGCTCGTTGGACCTTTCCGACGATGTTCTGGGGAAGACGAACATAGCGGTCTGCTCCATACACCACAAACTTAACCTCTCGCAGAAAAAGCAAACGGAGCGCCTCATCCGGGCCATCAGCGACAGGCCCTTTTTCATCATCCTGGGCCATCTCACCGGACGGCTCATCGGGGAGCGGGAACCTTACGAGGTAGACATGGAGCAGCTGATGAAAGCGGCGCGCGAACAGGGTTGCGTGCTGGAACTCAACGCCCAGCCGGAACGGCTTGACATCACGGATGCCCACTGCAAGATGGCCAGGGATATGGGCGTGATGGTGGCCATTTCCTCGGACGCTCACAGCGTCAACGACCTTGACTTCCTGCGCTACGGGGTAATCCAGGCCCGGCGCGGCTGGCTGGAAGCCGGAGACGTGCTGAACGCGAGAGATACACAAGGCCTGCTGAAAATAATCCAGAAAAAGTGAAGCGGGGAAACGGACGTCACAGGTTCTTGCCTGTCAGCTCATCACGGCGGTAAGCGGTCAGTTCCTCTGCGTGCCTGTCGCCATCGATGAGGTTTACTTTCAGGACGCACAGGAAGATGATGTCCGGCGCAAATTCAAACAGGACTCTCAGCCTTTCCTCAGAGCTCCGGCCGGAGCGCTTCCCCCATCTGCCCGCGCCCGGTAACGTCAGAAATGATATACACGGCGCCGGCCAGCCCGTCATTACCGGCCGGCAATGGGTCCACCGAGACCTCGTACCAGCGGCCGGCACGGAACATAGTCCCTGTCTCCCGGCGCCGGGTCTGCTGCATACGCTCGAAAGGGCAACCGTGCTCGGGACCGTTCTGCCGGTAAAGCAATTCGCCGAGAGACCGCCCGTTGATGTCCGCATAGGGCAGGCCCAGAAGCCGGGCCGCCGCCTGATTGCAGCGGATAACCCGCCCCTCCCCGTCCAGCAGGCAAACGCCATCGCCGATGGCATCGAACGTTGTCCGCCATTCCTGCGCGGCCACCCGCAATGCCCGCTCCATTTGCTCCCGCTCCAGGAGGTCCGAGCGCAGCGCCTCGTTGGCCCTGGACACCAGCATGCTGGAGCACCGCAGGCTCTCCGTCAGCCTCCTGTTCTCCGCCGCCAGCCGCTGCTGCCTGAGCGCATTGGCCACGACAGTCCTGACCTCCCAGGCCCTGGCCGGCTTTGCCAGACAGGCAGAGACACGGCGGCCGACTGCTTCCGCAACCGCCTCCACGTCGGCCTCGTCAGCCAGAACAATGACCGCCGCCTCAGGGTTGGTTTCCGCGGCTATTTGCAGCATTCCCAATCCGTCTAGGTCCGGCAATTTCATATCGGTCAGCACCACGTTGAAGGCGGTGTCATGCATACGGGCCGCCGCCTCGCTTCTCGTCTCCACACCGCAAACGTTATAGCCCGCATCTTCCAGTATAGCGCACAGTGTCTCCCTGGTGCCGGCCCCGAATTCCACCACCAGAACGGAAGGTTTCTCAGACATCGCTTCGCTCTCCCTGGATAGCGTTTCCGTCATGCAGCCCCGCCTCTTTGCGGCCAATTGTATTATATAGTCTCTTAATTTGTCAACAGGCAGCCCGTCTACGCTAACCTGCGCACCATAATTGTGCCATCAGGCACAGGGCGGGGCAGGTCTGTGACGGGCGAAGGGAGATGCCCGGGAAGTCCCGCAAGCAACCTCCACGCCATTATGCTATACTGGTTCTCAAATACGGGAGGAAAGCATGAGCAAACTGATAGACAAGCTGAGCCTGGCAGGAGGAACGGCGCCCAAACGCATGGGCTTCGGCGCAGCCGCAGCACCAGGGCCGAAGCAGGCTTTGATACTGGTTGCCAGTCTGGCGCAGGCGGAGGTCGACCCTCAAATAGCTGCCAGCGCCGATGCGCTCATTATGGAAAGACCCGGCTTCTCATCCGTCACCGGACTTTCCGGCGTTATCTGGGGCCTGCGGTTGGACGGCACCGGCCAGAAAGCGGCAGAGGAGCTGGCAAATGCCGGCTGCGACTTCCTGGTCTTCACCAGGAACGCGCCCCTGGAGTTTCCTGCCGCGCCCGGAATGGGCAAAGTCCTGCAGGTGGACGAATCCTTCAGCGACGGTATGCTCAGAAGCATCAACGGACTGCCGGTGGACGCCGTTCTGGTGACCGCCGCGGCGCCGAGCGAAGACCGCCTGGCCTGGGGCGACATCCTGTTCTTTAAGCGCATCACCGACCTGCTGACGAGGCCGGTGCTGGTGACGGCGTCCCCGTACCTGGGCGCTGACGAGATGGAGATGCTCTGGCAGGCCGGAGTGGATGGGCTGGTGTTACCAGCTATCGGGGACCAACTTGTGCGGCTCAAACAGATGCGCCAGACCGTAGACGGGTTGACTTTTCCTCCCCGCCGCGGCAGAAAAATAGAGCCCATATTGCCCCGCGCAGGCAGTGGAGAGGAAACGCCGGAAGAGGAGGAAGAAGAGGAGTAACGCCTTTCTGCGCAGCGGCCTTCAGGAGCGGGACTGGGCCATCTGCCAGGCTTTGCCTTCGGTGATGATGGCCGGCGCTACCACCATCTCCACGTTGCGCATCTCGCGGATGGTGGTGACCCCGCAGACTCCCATTGCGGTACGTATCGCCCCCACCAAGTTCTGGCTGCCGTCCGTCCGGGAGGTGGGGCCGAAAAGTATCTGCTCCAGCGTGCCGCCTGTGCCCACCTTGATGCGGGTGCCCCTGGGCAGGGCGGGGTGAGGATGAGCCATACCCCAGTGATACCCCAGGCCAGGCGCCTCCTTTGCCTGGGCAAACAGCGAACCTATCATCACCGCGTCGGCGCCGGCCGCCAGTGCCTTGCAGATGTCCCCTCCCTTCCGGAAGCCGCCATCGGTAATAATGGGCACGTATCTGCCTGTCTGGCGCAGGTATTCGTCACGGGCGGCGGCGCAGTCCATGGTAGCCGTAATCTGCGGCACTCCCACACCCAGCACCTCGCGGGTAGTGCAGGCCGCCCCCGGCCCCACGCCCACCAGCACCGCGGAGACGCCGCTCTGCATCAGCTCCAGGCAGGCGCCATAGCCCACGCAGTTGCCCACCACCACCGGCAGCGGCACCATTTCCCGGAGCTCGGAGAAGATGAGCCCGCGGTAGCTCTTGGATATGTGGCGGGCGGTGGTCACGGTGGACTGAACAAACAGCAGGTCTGCTCCGGCTTCCTTTATTATAGGGGCCAAGCGCTTGGTATTGGCCGGAGTCACCGATACGGCGCAGACAGCGCCCTGCTTCTTGATGGCCTGAATTCGCTCGCCGACGAGATTGTCTTTGATCGGTTCGGAGTATATCTTCTGCAGCAGGGCGGTGACCTCCCCTTGCGGGGCATCCGCAATCCTGGCGAGCATCTCGCCGGGGTTATCATACCTGGTCTGCACCCCCTCCAGGTGAAGCACCGCCAGGCCACCCATCCGCCCCATCATCACGGCGGTATCCACGTTAGTCACCGCATCCATGGCAGAAGCAATGATGGGCAACGAAAAGGAAATGTTCTCAATCTGGAAGTCGATGCTGGTCTGGTCCGGGTTAACAGTTACATCTCCGGGGACAAGGGCCACCTCATCGAACCCGTAAGTGCGGCGCAACTGCCTGTGCTGAGAACCGGTCATGCTGCTCCTTGCTCTTTTAAACAAGACTATAGCAAAGCTCGGCACGTAAGTCAAGGAGAACCCACCACTCGTGAAGCTGGACAGCCGCTCGGCACGTAAGCTATAATACCTCAAGTAGGAAACGTATGCTCCATGCCCGACCTTTATGTGGTAGCCACCCCCATCGGCAATCTGGAAGACATTTCGCTGCGCGCTCTACGGGTACTGCGTGAGGTGAAGCTGATTGCCGCCGAAGACACCCGTAAGACCAGACAGCTATTGCATACCTATGAAATCAAGACGCCCGTGACCAGCTATCACAAACACAGCGAGAAAGGAAAGCTCGCGTATATTCTGGACCGGCTCAGCGAACAGGACATGGCCCTCGTCTCCGAGGCCGGCATGCCCGGCATTTCCGACCCCGGCCATGACCTCATCGTGGCTGCCGGCCAGCGGGACGGCGAGGGCGACCTCATCAAGCTTGACGATCCCCGACTGGGTCCCATCTTCGACAAGGCCGGTGAGCTCGGCCTGCCCGTGCTGATGCATCAGTCCGACCCGGCCGGGTTCTTCGAGCCCGCGACGCCGGAGAACGAACACTACGACTCGCTGAAAAAATATCCCCGGTGGAGCTTCGCCGATCCCAAGTTCCCGCGAAAGGACGAGCTGCTCCGGCGGCGGGACAACGTCCTGAGACAACATCCCCGTACGACCTTCATCCTTCCCCACGTGGGCAATTACGCCGAGAACCTCGAGTACGTCTCCCAAGTGCTCGATGAGTTCCCTAACGCGCACATCGATTTCTCCGCCCGAATCGACGAGCTCGGCCGGCAGCCCTACACCGCGCGAGAGTTCTTCCTGCGCTACCAGGACCGCATCCTGTTCGGGACGGACATGCCCGCCTCGCTCGAGATGTACCGCTGCTATTTCCGCTTCCTGGAGACCTTCGACG
>CAZZAU010000058.1:0-9051 GCA_964652725.1 uncultured Dehalococcoidaceae bacterium
AAACCTCCGCCCCCTGCTGCGCCGTCCCGGGGCCCTGCTCCGCCTGACCGGCGGCATGGTCAGAAGCAAACTGGCCCGGCGGGGTCTGCTGCCCAGGGACCTCTGGAAAATCAGGGGCATCATGACCAGCGGCCTGGACAGCGTGGTCTACCGCGAAAAGATAAAGGAACTGTGGGGCAGGTACCCCCTGGACATATACGCCGGCACGGAGGGGGGCGTCATCGCCACGCAGACCTGGGACTATGACAGCATGACTTTCATCCCCAGCCTGAACTTTCTGGAGTTCATTCCGGAAAAGGAGCACCTCAAGTGGCGCCTTGACCCTCTCTATCAGCCCAAAACGGTGCTGCTGGACGAGGTGAAGCCGGACGAGCTCTACGAGGTGGTCATCACCAATTTCCACGGCGGCGCCCTGCTCAGGTACCGGCCCGGCGATATGATACGCATCACCGCGCTGCGCAATGACCGTCTGGGCATTGACATCCCGCAGATGGCCTTCGAAAGGCGGGCCGATGACCTGCTCGACTTCGTTTTCGTCAGGCTGACGGAGAGGAGCGTCTGGCAGGCCATCGAAAACACCGGCATCCCCTACGAAGACTGGACCGCCTTCAAGAAGGACGGTGCCCCGGTGCTCAGCCTCTATATCGAGCTCAAAGATGGCTACCGGGGCAGCGAGACGGAAATCGCCCGCGCCATCCGGGAGCAAATTCTGCGCTCAGACAACCACAGCCGGGACACGGAAGCCCTCTACCGGGACGACTTCGCCAGCATGATCGATTTCAAAGTAGAGGTCAACCTGCTCAGGCGGGGCGCCTTCGCCGTCTTCACTGCCCGGCGCCGGGCTGAGGGTGCCGACCTAGCCCACCTCAAACCACCCCACATCAACCCCTCGCCCAAAGTCCTGGCCCTTCTAACCGCCAGGCCGGAGGAGGTCAGGGTGGCCACCGGCAGCGCTACCTAGCTTCATAGCAGGAACGGTACCAGTACCAGTACTTTAGTTCCCCACCCTTTGGTCAAGCCTTTGGTTCTGGCTTGACAGTCTTCCTGTTTGGGCTAATAATTACCACATCATGACCATATACGCGCTGTTCCCTCTGGCGGCCATAATCGCCTATATCCCGCTGCTGGTAACCACCATCAACAGCCGTCCCTGGCAGGGCCGCCAGAAGCTGTTCCTCGCCTTTCTCATCTCCGCCATAATGTGGAGCCTTACGGACGTGTTCCTGCGCAGCAACCTGTTCCCGCAGTACAACTACCTGTACCTTCAGCTTATACTGGTGTTCTTCTCCCTTACCGCCATCCAGTTCCATGTCTTCGCCTCGTCCTTTTACGCCCCGGGGGAAGGCCGGTGGCTGCCCCTTGCCTACGCCGCGCTGGCCGTCATCATCGTGCTGGTGGCGCTCGGGGTAATACCCCAGGGGGTCCACGCCACCGGCGACAGGCTTTACCTGGACTACGGAAGCGGCATTTTCTTCCTGGCCGGCCCCCTCCTGCTCCTCGCCGGCAGGAACGCCTTCGTGTTCTGGAGAAGGCTGAGAATACTGGACAATCCCGCCCTGCGCAACCAGATTGTCTCGCTGCTCCTGGGCCTGGGCACCCTGGTCTTTTTCAGCTTTGCCGCCATTCTGCCCTGGGGCAGGGAATACCCGGTGACCCACTTCGGCAATATGATAAATGCCTTTATATTGGGCTATGCTGTCATCCGCCACCAGCTGGTGGACATCAGGCTGGTGCTCCGCCGCGGCCTGGGCTGGCTCAGCTTGGCCGTTATCGGCATCGTCAGCTACATCACCATACTCGTCCTCCTTCACGCGGCACTGGGCTTTGAGTTTGACCTGACCGTCACCACCACGGTCACGGCCAGCGCCATCCTCATCTTCATGTTCATCTACAAGCTGCGCGACTACCTGTTCTCCACCCTGGGCAAGGCCTTTCAGGGGCAGACCTTTGACTACCGCCTGAAACTGGGCGAATTTGCCGCCAAAATCCACAACCTGTTCAGCCTGAAAGAGCAGGGGGGTGAACTGCTGGAGCTGGTGACCAAGGCGGTGGGGTGCCGGCGCGCGGCGCTTCTGTTCCTTGAGGAGGACAGCCAGGACTTCGTCGCCCAGTTTGTAGAACCGGGACGCGCCAACGACTCCCTCAACAATCTTACCCTTTCCGGCCAGAGCTCCATCGTGAGCTACCTGCAGCGCGAGCGCAAGCTGCTCACCAGGGAGAGCCTGGCCATCTGGCCGCAGCTACGGGGACTGTGGGAGCAGGAGAAAGGGGACATAACAAGCAACGAGATAGAGCTTTTTATGCCCCTTATCAGCCGGGACCGGCTTATAGGTATTCTGGTGCTGGACAAGAAGATTTCCGGCAGGTACTCCCTGGAAGACCTCGACCTTCTGGAAGGCGTAACCCGGCAGGTGGCGGTCAGCATGGAGAAGGAATATCTGCGCGAGAACCTCAAGGTGCGCGAAGAGGAGCTGTCCGTCATCAACCGGTGCAGCTCCATCCTTACCTCCAGTCTGGACATCAAGGAGCACTACGCCGACCTCATCGCCGAGCTGAAAAAAGCCATGGATATCCAGTGGGCCTCCATCGCCCTGATTGAGAATTCGCACCTTTACCTGCCCGGGCTCTATTCCGAAATAGGCTCCGCCTGGCAAGCGGGGGAGCGTATCCCCCTGAGGGGCACCGCCACCGAGCTGGTAGCCCACAGCAGGCAAACGCTGGTGGAACCTGACCTCAGCAAGGGAGGGCAGTTCGTCACCGGCAGATACCACCTGAGGCAGGGAATACGGTCCATCGTCTATGTGCCGTTAGTGGCCAAGGATGAGGTCATCGGCAGCTTCGTGGTGGCCAGCAAGTCCCCCCAGGCTTACAGCAAGAGACATGTCCCCCTGCTGGAGCAAATCGCCTCCCAGATGGCGATGTCCATCGAAAACTCCCGCCTCTATGCCGAAGCCGAGGAAAAGGCCAGGGTGGATGACCTCACCGGACTGCTCAACCGGCGCTCTCTGGACGAGCTGATGGCCAACCAGATAAGCCACGTTTCCCGTTACGGCGGGTCGTTCTCGCTGATTATTCTGGACCTGGACTATTTCAAGTCCTACAACGATAACCACGGCCACCTGGCCGGTGACAAACTGCTTAAAGAGCTCGGCGGGGTGCTGAGAAGCACCGTCAGGACCACGGACCACGCCTTCCGCTACGGCGGCGATGAGTTTGCCGTGCTTCTGCCCAAGACGCCCATCGACGCCGCCAGCCAGGTAGCGGAGCGCATCCGCAGGCAGACCAGCACCCGTATGAAGATAGGCCCCCTGTCCGTGACCGCCAGCCTGGGCCTGGCCACCTGGCCCGCCGACGGCCACACGGCCGATGAAGTAATAGCGGCCGCAGACGCGGCGCTGTACCGGGCCAAGCGGGAGGGCGGCAACCGCATCTGCTGCGCTTCCGGGACCCTGCTGCAGTTCGAAGAGAGGGGCCCCGCCTTCAGTGATAACGGCCGCGCCGACGCCATCAACGCGGTCTGTGAGCTGGCCAGAACGGCGGACGCCAAGGAGCACCTGGCGGAAAGCCACTGGCAGAAGGCAAAAGAGTACTGCTCGTTGCTGGCCTCGGCCCTCAAGCTGGGCCCGGAGCAGACCGCCACCCTGGAGACCAGCGCCCTCTTGCATGACATCGGCAAAGTCGGCATCAGCGAGCACATATTGCACAAAGCGGACAAGCTGACGGTGGAAGAATGGGAGACCATCAGGACCCATCCCCAGATGGGGGCCAACATCGTCCGGCACGTCCCGCAGCTGGCGGGCTGCCTGCCCGCCATTTTGCACCACCACGAGAGATATGATGGCACGGGTTACCCCAAGGGCCTGAAGGGAGAAGACATTCCGCTGCTGGCCCGCATCCTGTCCATCGCCGACGCTTTCGCCGCCATGACCTCGTCGCGGAGCTACTCGGAAGCTCTGCCCATGGAAGAGGCGCTGGGAGAGATAAGGCGCGGCGCCGGCACCCAGTTTGACCCTCATCTTGCGCAGCTATTTTGCTTGCTGCTGGCAAATAGCGTTCCGCCCGCCGCGGCGGAGGCCAGAGAACTGGCAACGGCAGACCCTGAAAAAACGAAACGAGGTACGGACAAATGAACAGAATTCAAGTCGTCATCGTCAGCCAGCAAATCCTGTTCCGCCAGGGCATAGAGCACTCCCTGTCCGAATCCAAGGATATAGAGGTGACCGCCGCCACAGAGCTCACCGACGGGGTGCTCAGCATCATCGATACCATGCCGCCTTCGGTGGCCCTGGTGGACATCGACTCTATGGCGGACGTGGGTCTCAAGCTGGCGCGCAAGATAAAGCAGCGGATGCCCACCATAGGCGTGGTGGTACTGACCTCCACCCCCGATGACGCCCAGCTCTTCCACGCCCTCAAGGCGCAGGCAGTGGCCTACCTGAGCAAGGAGATCACGGCCAAAGAACTGACGGACACCATCCGCAGGGTGGCGGGGGGCGAGCACCCCATCAATGAAAGCCTCACCACCAGGCCCAAGCTGGCCGAACAGGTACTGCAGCAGTTCCAGGAGCTCTCCTGGCGCAGCGAGGCCGAGGCCCTCATAGCCCCCCTCACCGCACGGGAGATGGAGATTCTGAACTACATCGCCCAGGGCTATCTCAACAAGCAAATCGCCGCGGAGCTGGACATCAGCGAGCAGACCATCAAGAACCACGTTACTTCCATTCTGCGCAAGCTGAACGCCAACGCCCGCACCGAAGCCGTGGTGGTGGCCATCAAGCAGGGCCTGATAACCCTTACCTGAGTCTGTCCCGGGCCCGATTCATTCTTCCGGCACCGCTGCGGGCAGCGCCGCTTCTCCGGGCACACCCACCCCGCCCGCAGAACCGGGGAGACCCTGCGCGTGTCCGCACCGATGGCTCGCTATTCCCCCAACAGTACCAGGACTAACGGTATCACCCCAAAGTATTAGCCATTTGTATTGTATTCGGTACTTTCACCGCTTAAGATTGTATTGTTGTACTCTGGGCCTCAAGAGAGCGCAGAAAACTGAAAAGGAGGTAAAGATATGAGGCTACCCGCAAGAGGAGAGAGAGGTTTTACGCTGGTCGAGCTGCTGGTGGTGGTGGCCATTCTCGGCGTCCTGGCCGCGGTGGTCGTCCCCAACGTGGGCAGGTTCCTCGGCCGGGGTGAAACGGAAGCCGCGGAGACGGAGTTCACCAACATCCAGTCCGCGGTCATCGCCATGATGGTGGACAACGGCCTGGCCACGCTGCCCAATTACGTTGACACTGCCACCGCCAATATGAGCCAGTTCCCTGACGCCACCAGCGTCGCCGGCAGCGCCGACAAGGCGACCGACCCGAATGGAGATAGCTATGACGGCAGCGACAAGGACGGCTACACCCTGTTCCAGCATGACATCACAGCGGACAGTAGTGCGACGACCAGTCTGGTGAACTACGTGGCCCAGGAGACCACCAAGGGCACCTACACCGTGGACGCCCTCGGAACGGTCACCCAGGCAAGTACCGGCTACGAGTAGCCTCCCGGATACATAACCAGGAACAGGAGGAGATGCCCGGGCTTCCGGGCATCTCCTTTTTTGCGCCGGAAGGCCCCGGCCATAACGGCGCCCCCTTGTTTGGCTTCTGCACAAACCCCGTTGCCCTGTCACTGCGAGCGAGGCGACGAACAGGCACAAGGCGGGCCGGGCTGTTCATCTCAAGCCTGTCCCGAACCCTCATTTGAAAAGAGGTGCATTTTTAGGTTATAAATATAAGCGTACAGCCGGGGCAAGGCAACACCCCGCAGAGAACGCAGAGGAAGGGAACAGTTTGCCCAAGAAGAAGACCCCCAGGCCGCCCCGCCCCCTGACCAGGCGCCAGCTCTCCCGGTGGGAGCAGCAGCGCAAGCGGCAGCGCCTCATCGTCAGCATCGGCATTCTGGTGATGGTGACCGCCCTGGCCTTCGTCGGCGCGGGCTGGTACATCGGCTCCTTTCAACCGATGCGGGAGACCGTCCTGGTGGTCAACGACCGCGAGTTCAGCATGGCCTACTACGTGGAAATGCTGGAGATCCAGGCAAGCCAGGGCCCGACCGAAGCGCAGCTACGTTCAATGGCCGATGCCGCGGAAACCTCCATCCAGAGAAGCGAGCTCATCAGGCAGGAAGCCCGGGAGCTGGGCGTAACCGTAAGCGATGAAGACGCCAGGCGGGAACTGGAGAACAATGAACTTCCGGTCACCGAGGTCTACCTCGACCTCGCCAGAAGCAAACTCGTGCTGGACAGGCTGATGGAAGGGCATTTCGACCGGGAGGTACCTTCGCAGGCCCTGCAGAGACAGATTACGGCAATGCTGCTGGAAAGCGAGCCGCGCGCGCAGGAGGTCAGGCAAAGGATAGTTAGCGGTGAAAGCTTCACCGGGCTGGCCGCGGAACTGAGCCTGGAAGATTATACCAGGAGCAATGAAGGAGACTTCGGCTGGGTGCCCCGGTCGGTGCTGGAAGAACTGCTGGGAACGGCCATCGCTCAGGAATTCTTCGAGCTGCCCGTGGGCCCGATGCAGCTGGTCCACGATGAAGAGGCATCAAAACAGGTGGGCTACTGGCTGGTCCGGGTCCTGGACCGGAATGAAGAGGAGGGCGAAGTCCACCTGCAGGTGATGCTGCTGGGCAGCGAAGCCGAAGCCCTTGAAATCAGGGACCGCCTGGAGGCCGGAGAGGACTTCGCCACGCTGGCCGTGGAACACTCCCGGGTGAGCGGAGTGGAGGAGAACAAAGGGGAGTATCTGGTGGGGCCGGGAATGATGCAGGCGCCGGTTGAAGAATACGCCTTCAGCCCTGAAACCGTCGTCGGCCAGGTCAGCGCGCCCATCCGGGATGACACCGTTTCCACCACAGGCGGCTACTGGCTGGTGAGGGTAGCCGCAGAAGAGGAAGACCGCCAGATTGACCGGGAGTACCGCGACTTCCTTAAGAACCTCGCCTTCAACGAGTGGGTCTCCTCCATCCTTGAAGACCCGGAAAACCAGGTGACCAGCCACCTGGACGAGGCGAAGAAAGACTGGGCAGTGGCGCGTGTTATGCGCGGTTAGCGGGATACGGAAGGCGGCAATGCAGAGAAAGAGCATCGGCATCGGCCTGATGGGGTTGGGAACCGTGGGCGGCCAGGTGGCCAGGGTGCTGCGGGAAAAGGCGGACCACCTTGCCCGGCAGGCGGGCTGTCCGCTCGTCCTGCGCAAGGTGAAAGTGCGCGCGGCGGGACTGGAGCGCCCGCTGGCCCGGGAGCTGCCCGCCGGACTGCTCACCACCGATGAGGAAGAGTTCTTCGGCTCGGACATAGACATTATAGTGGAGGCCATCGGCGGCGAAGACCCGGCCCGGGGCTACCTGAAACGGGCCATAGCCGGCGGCAGGTATGCCGTCACCTCCAACAAGGAGGTCATCGCCAAGCACGGCGCCGAGCTGCGCGCCCTGGCCCGGGAACACCGGGTGGGCCTGCGCTACGAGGCCAGCGTGGGCGGCGGCATTCCGCTCATCTCCCCCTTCACCTATGACCTGGTGGCCAACAGGATAGACGGCATCTATGCCATTATAAACGGCACCACCAATTACATTCTCACCCGCATGTCCCGGGAGGCCATCGATTTCCCGGCGGCGCTCAAAAGCGCCCAGGAGCTGGGCTATGCCGAGCCCGACCCGGAGAACGACATCGAGGGCATAGACGCCAACTACAAGCTGGCCATCCTGGCCTCGCTTGCCTTCCAGACCGAAGTGCGGCCGGAAGACATCCACCGCGAGGGCATTTCCCGGGTGGGCAGCCGTGATTTCCGTTACGCGCGGGAGCTGGGCTACGCCATCAAGCTGCTGGCCATCGGCAAGCAGGTGAACGGCACCATAGAAGCCAGGGTGCACCCGGTGCTCATCCCCGAGGACTGCCTCCTGGCCAAGGTGGACGGCGTCTACAACGCCATTCTGGTGGAGGCCGACCTGGTGGGCAACGTGCTTTTCTACGGCCAGGGCGCCGGCCCCTCCGCCACCAGCAGCGCCGTAATCGCGGACATCGTCGCCTCTGCCCAGGACATACTGCTGGGCGTGGGCTGCCGTGCCCGCTGGCAGCCGGACCCGGGCAAACAGGTCAGGCCGATGGCGGACATAGAGACCCAGTATTACCTGAGGTTTACCTGTGCCGACTGTCCCGGCGTGCTGGCCCAGATATCCAGGATACTGGGCGACCTTTCCATCAGCATCGCTTCCGTCATCCAGAAAGAGGCCGATGCCAGCTCTCAGACGGCGGAGGTGGTGCTTATGACCCACCCCTCCCCGGAGAAGGGGATGCAGCAGGCGCTGCATCTACTTTCAACCCTGGACACGGTGCGGGAGGTCAGCAATTTCATCCGGGTGGAGCATCTTTAGGCGCATATAAGCCATGCCGAAGACAGGAGTCCTCTCAAGATACAGCGAACTGCTGCCGCTAACCCCGGCGACCCCGCTGTTTTCCATAGGGGAAGGGGATACGCCTCTGGTCAGGTGCGATACCCTGGCCGGGGAAATCGGCTGCGGCGAGCTGCACTGCAAGCTGGAGGGGTGCAACCCCACCGGGTCTTTCAAGGACCGGGGTATGGTGGTGGCGGTAGCCAAAGCGATGGAAGAGGGCAGCAGGGCCATCATCTGCGCCTCCACCGGCAACACCAGCGCCTCCGCCGCCGCCTACGCGGCCTACTGCGGGCTTGAGGTCATCATCGCGGTGCCGGAGGGCAAAATCGCCATGGGCAAGCTGGCCCAGGCCATCATCTACGGGGCCAAGATTCTCGCCATCCAGGGCAATTTCGACCAGGCGTTGACCATCGTCCGGCAGCTTGCGGAAAAGCATCCGGTCACCCTGGTCAACTCGGTCAACCCCCACCGCATCGAGGGGCAGAAGACAGCCGCTTTCGAGATAATAGACACCCTGGGCGACGCCCCGGACTATCTGTTCATCCCGGTGGGCAACGCCGGCAACATCACCGCTTACTGGAGGGGCTTTGCGGAATACCATAAGCAGGGGAAGGC
>CAZZAU010000059.1:0-8724 GCA_964652725.1 uncultured Dehalococcoidaceae bacterium
GACAGACGCTGTCGTCATAGCGGGAGAAAATATCACGGTTGTGGAGGACGAAATAATCGGCGATGCCACGCAGGTGGCGTAACGCCTCGTCGTTGTCCTGGCAAATCGGCTCCTCGCTCAGGTTGCCGCTGGTCATGACCAGGGGGGAGTTTACATAACCGAGGAGGATGTGGTGGAGAGGCGTATAAGGCAGCATCACTCCCAGGTATTTATTGTTCTCTGCCACCAGTGGGATGACGGTTGAATTTTCACGCTTCCACTTTAAGAGCACTATAGGGGACTGGGGAGAACTGAGTAGCTCCGCTTCTTTTGAAGATACGTGACAGTGCCTTTTCACCTCGTTCAGGGAAGCCATCATCAGGGCGAACGGTTTCCCCTGCCGCCGCTTCTGTTGCCTCAGGCGGGCGACCGCTTTCTGGCTGGTGGCGTCGCAGGCAAGCTGAAAGCCCCCCAGCCCCTTGACGGCGACTATGTATCCCTCCATAAGTAAATCGACAGCTTTGCGGATGGCATCCGGGCAGTCAATGCGGGTGCCATTGCCGTCCCGCAGCTCCAGGCTCGGCCCGCAGCGGGGGCAGGCATTGGGCTGGGCGTGAAAACGGCGGTCCAGCGGGTCTGCATATTCCCTCTGGCAATCCCGGCACATAGCAAAGCGGCTCATGGTGGTAAGAGGGCGGTCATAGGGGATGTCTCTGATAATGGTAAAGCGCGGGCCGCAATTGGTGCAGTTGGTGAACGGGTAAAGATGGCGCCGGTCTCCGGGGTCAAACACCTCGGCCAGGCAATCTGGACAGGTGGCGATATCCGGCGAAACGGGCTGGTATTTGTCCGGCTCGGGCAAGCTGTGGTGGATGCGAAAATCGCTCTCACCCCTCGGCGCCCGTGATGATGTTTCAATGGTCTGGATTCGGGCGGCAGGAGGCGCTTCGTCTGTTACCGCAGCCAGGAAACGTCTCAGGTTTTCTTCCGGGCCTTCCACTTCAATGGTGACGTTGCCTGATGTATTGCGTATCCACCCCTTAAGGCCCTGTCTCCTGGCCAGGCGGTAAATGAAAGGCCGGAAGCCGACGCCCTGGACAATGCCACGTATTTCGATGTGCTGCCGCAACAGAGAACCGGTCTTTGCCGTGAATCGTACCATGCTTTCCATAAACATTATAACCCAAAACGGCGCACGGGTCACAGCAGGTGGCAGGGCGTTGCCGCTACAGTGGCGGGACAGGCAAACGAGGCGCTAAATCCTTGCTCCTCCGCCCGTACGGCAGGTCAAACCCGGGAGCGGCGCGCCCCCTTGCGCCCGGCGATCCGGAGACGCCGGGGCCGGCAGAGCTATCTCATCTCCCGGCCGGTGATTCTCTCGTAGGCCCGTATGTACCTTCTGGAGGTGGCCTCCACCACCTCCGTGGGTAGCTCGGGGGCCGGTGGTTCCATGTTCCAGCCGAACTGCACCAGCCAGTCACGCAGGGGCTGCTTGTCGTAGCTGGGCTGAGATTTCCCCACCTTGTACTGGGAGACCTCCCAGATGCGCGAGGAATCGGGCGTCAGCAGCTCATCAATCAGGATAAGTCTATCGTCGTCGAACCCGAACTCCATCTTGGTATCGGCGATGATGATACCCCTTCTGGCCGCATATTCGCGGGCATAGTTATAGATGTCCAGGCTCTTTTGCTTCATCAGTTCCGCTTTTTGCTCGCCTATCAGCTTCCTGACTTCATCCATGGTGATGGGCAGGTCGTGGCCGGTGTCGGCCTTGGTAGTAGGGGTAAAGAGCGGCTCAGGGAGCTCCTGGCTTTCCTTGAGGCCTCTGGGCAGTTTATAGCCGGCCAGCGTGCCGGTCTTCCTGTATTCTTCCCAGCCGGAGCCGGCCAGATAGCCGCGCACCACACACTCCACCGGAATACGCTTTACTTTCTTCACCACCATAGAACGGCCGGCCAGGTAAGCAGGGCAGGGGAAGCGGCTTTCCGCAGGAAGGTAGGTATCCAGGCAGTGCGTCTCGTCTACCGGCTCCACCAGGTGATTGGGCATAAAGTGCGCCGTTTGCCTGAACCAGAATATGGACAGCTGGTTCAGGACAAAGCCTTTACAGGGAATGGCGGTGGGGAGAACAACGTCGAAAGCGGAGATGCGGTCTGTGGAGATAAGGAGCAGGTGATTGCCCAGGTCATAGGTATCACGCACCTTACCCTTGATGAACACGGGTATGGGCAGGTCTGTTTCTACCAGAACCGGTGATTTGTCACTCATAGCTCAGTCTCCTGTGCATGTTATACATATAATACAAGAGTAAATCCGTGCATGCTATCGACGGATGGTTCGGGCGGATGTGTTCCGGCTTATTAAGGCCTTTCATCACAGCCGGCTCAGATAGGCCTCGGCCCCACCTCGGTAGGTCCCCTGACCACGCCCTTCCATTGCGCTTTGGTCAAGCCCAGGCGCTGAAAGATTTCGCCCACGTGCTGCAAATAATAGTGATAGTCGAACAGGTTTTCCAGCTCCTGTGCCGGAATCGTGCCGACCACCTCGCTATCGGCTTTAAGCAGTATCAGAAAATCGCGGCGGTCTTTCCAGGCTTTCATGGCGTTGCGTTGCACCATTTCATAGGCCTTCTGCCGGTCAAGGCCCTTTTCAATCAGGGTCAGCATAACCCTCTGCGAGAACACCAGCCCCCTGGTGGCCTCCAGGTTCTTCTTCATTCGCTGCGGGTGGACCTGCAGCCCTTCCATAATAGCGGTGAACAGGGACAGGCAATAGTCCACCACCAGGCAGGCGTCAGGTAATAGTATGCGCTCGGTGGAGGGATGGCTGATGTCGCGCTCGTGCCACAGCGCGATGTTCTCCATCGCGGTAAGGGCGTAGCCCCGGACCAGCCGGGCCAGGCCGGAGATGCGCTCTGACAGCTCGGGGTTGCGTTTATGGGGCATAGCCGAGGAGCCCGTCTGCCCGGAGCCGAACGGCTCTTCCACTTCCCCGACCTCGGTGCGCTGCAGACCGCGGATCTCGGTGGCGAACTTTTCCAGCGAGCCGGCAATGATGGCCAGGGTGGCTACGAACTGGGCGTGACGGTCGCGTTGCAGCACCTGGTTCGATATGGGGGCGGGCCACAGGCCGAGCTTCTGGCAGGCCCGCTGTTCCACCTCCGGCGGCACCGTGGCATAAGTACCCACTGCGCCGGAAATCTTGCCCACACTTACCATTTTCCGGGCTTCGCCCAGCCTTTGCAGATTGCGCCTCATCTCTTCCAGCCAGAGCGCCAGCTTCAGGCCGAAGGTGAGCGGCTCGGCGTGGATGCCGTGCGTGCGCCCGATCATCAGCGTGTATTCATGCTCCATAGCCTTGCGCCCCAGGGCGATGATGAGTTCCTTGATGTCTTCGACGAGGATATCGGTAGCCTCAACAAGCTGCAAGCTGAGCGCGGTGTCCATTACATCGGAAGAGGTCAGGCCCAGGTGAATGAACCGGGACTCTTCTCCCAGGCTTTCCGACACCGACCCCAGAAAGGCGGTCATATCGTGGCGCGTCTCCTTGAGGATATCCTCCATGCGCCGCAAATTGCATTTGGCCAGCTTTATCTTTGGCACTGCCTCCCGGGGCACAACGCCTATCTCCGCCCAGGCATCACAGACGGCTATCTCCACTTCCAGCCATTTATTGAACTTGTTCTCGTCCGACCATACCCTTTTCATCCGGGGGCGAGAGTAACGTTCAATCATCTGCTTTCTCCTTGCAAATCGCGGCGGTATTTGTCATAGGCCTGGCGAATCCGGTCATATTTCAGGCCCAGGATTTCAGCGGCCAGGTAGGCCGCGTTTTTCGCTCCGGCGCTGCCGATGGCCACCGCGGCCACCGGGATGCCGGCGGGCATCTGCACTATGGAATACAGGGCGTCCACGCCCTGCAGGTGGGTGGCGGGCAGAGGTATGCCGATGACTGGCAGGGTGGTCCAGCTGGCAAGAACTCCGGGAAGGTGTGCCGCGCCGCCCGCCGCCGCGATGATGACCTCCAGGCCGCGGTCACGGGCGGTCTGCCCGTACTCCCTGGCCTTCTCAGGGGTGCGGTGGGCCGAAATCACACTGACCTCGTGCTCAATGCCGAGCTGCTCCAGTATCTCCAGCGCAGGCTTCAATGTCTCAGCATCTGACCTGGAGCCCATAATCACGCCAACTACAGGCATCATTTCAAGCTTCCTCCACGATATTAGCGATGTCCTTGCGGTAATGGCAGCCTTCAAACCTGATGCGCGAGATGTTCCGGTAGGCCTTCTGCCTGGCCGCGGCCACGGTCTCCCCCGTTGCCGCCACAGTGAGCACCCGTCCCCCGGCAGTCAGTATCTCTTCTCCCTGTGCCAGCCTAGTGCCGGCATGGAAGACCATAACGTCAGCATCCACCTCGTCCAGGCCATGCACGGGCAGGCCCGTTCTGTACTCTCCCGGATACCCCCCCGAGGCCATTACAACGCCCACGCAGGCGTCCCGGCTCCATTCTACGTTCATACCATCCAATCTATTATCTACTATGGAAAGCAATATCTCAAGCAGGTCGGTCCGGAGGCGCGGCAGTACCGTCTGCGTCTCCGGGTCACCGAGGCGGGCATTGAACTCCAGCACCTTCGGCCCTTCACCGGTAACCATCAGGCCGCCATAAAGCACACCCTGGTAGGGGCTTCCTTCTTCGCGCAGCGCCCTCACCACCGGTTCCATAATGGTTTCCTGCACCGTCCTCTGCAGCTCCGGGGTGAGGAAATGGGGGGGGCTGTAGCTGCCCATACCGCCGGTGTTTGGCCCTTCGTCGCCGTCAAAGGCGCGCTTGTAGTCGCACGCGGGCACCATAGGTACCGCCGTCCGTCCGTCCGTAAAGACGAAAGCACTTATCTCCTTTCCCGTGAGGCATTCCTCGACCAGTATCTTATCACCGGCGCTGCCCAGCGTTCTGGCCTCCATAAAGCTGGAGAGGGCGTCCAGGGCCTGAGGAATGGAACCGGCGATAACCACCCCCTTCCCCGCCGCCAGTCCGTCGGCCTTGATGACGAGCGGGGGCTCCTGTTTCCGTACGTATTCCCTGGCCTGAACATAGTCCGTAAAACTGGCGCTGCGGGCGCAGGGGATACCGTATTTCTGCATCAGCTCCTTGGCGAAGGTCTTGCTGGCCTCAATCCGGGCGGCGGCTCTGGTGGGGCCGAAGATGGGCAGCCCCTCTTTTTGAAATTCATCAACGATACCCGCCGCCAGCGGGGCCTCGGGGCCGACCACCGTGAGGTCAATGCGGTTGTCCTTTGCCGCTCTGAGCAGTGATTCTATTTCGGTGGGGTTTATCTTCAGGTTATGCGCCGATTTTGCCGTGCCGGCGTTTCCGGGCGCAGCGAATATCTCCTTTGCTGCGGGGCTTTGCGCCAGCTTCCAGACCAGCGCGTGCTCGCGCGCCCCGCTGCCTATGACCAGGATTCTGATTTACCTCACCCCCTGTGTACCCCTCTCCCGCAAGGGAAGAGGGGATTGAATGTCTTTCAGGGCTTTGCCCTCGAGCGTTATTTGAAAATAGTCATTTGGCCGGAAACTCAGGCGGCAACCGTTTATTCCGCTGTAAGGCTATGGGTTGCACTTGTTCTTAATAGTCACTCCCACTCGATAGTGGAGGGGGGCTTGGAAGTGATATCGTAGACCACGCGGTTGACCTCCGGCACCTCATTGACGATGCGGTTGGAGACCCGGGCGAGAACGTCGTAGGGGAGGCGGGCCCAATCTGCCGTCATGGCGTCGTCGCTGGTGACGGCCCGGATGGCGATGACGTGGCCGTGGGTGCGGTAGTCCCCCATCACTCCCACGCTCTTAACATCGGGCAGCACGGCAAAACTCTGCCACAGGTGGCGGTAGAGCTTGGCCTTCTTTATCTCGTTCATCAGAATGTAATCGGCGCTGCGCAGTATCTCCAGCTTCTCTCTCGTGACCTCGCCTATGACGCGGATGGACAGGCCGGGGCCGGGAAAGGGCTGCCGCCACACCATCTCCTCCGGCATGCCTAGCTCCAGGCCCACCTTTCTCACCTCGTCCTTGAACAGGAAACGGAGAGGCTCCAGGAGCTTGAAGGTCATTCTGGCGGGCAGCCCGCCTACGTTGTGATGGGTCTTGATGGTAGCCGAAACCTTGCTCACCGAGGTGGTGCTTTCGATTACGTCCGGATAGAGAGTTCCCTGGGCCAGGAAGTCCACCTTGCCCACTCCGGCCGCCTCTTCTTCAAATACGTGGATAAACTCCTCACCGACTACTTTGCGTTTCGTTTCCGGGTCGGTCACCCCTTTAAGGCGGGACAGGAACCGCTCGCTGGCGTCAACATAGATAATGTTCATCCCCAGGTTTTGCTGGAACACCTTGAGGGTCCGCTCCACCTCCTCACGGCGGAGAAGACCGTTGTTGACAAAAATACAGGTAAGCTGGTCGCCTATGGCGCGGTGAATGAGGATGGCCACCACCGCCGAGTCCACCCCGCCCGAAAGCGCACAGACAACGCGGCCGTCTCTCACTTTCTCCCGGATGCGGGCGATGCTCTCGCTGATGAAGCTGCCCATGGTCCAGGTGCCCTGGCAGCCGCATACGCGGTAAACGAAGTTCTTCAGTATGGTCTTGCCTTCCGGCGTGTGGGCTACCTCGGGATGAAACTGGAGCCCGAACATGCGGTCGCCGCTGCCAATGACCGCCACCGGCGAGTTTTCCGTGTAGGCGAGCGACTCGAAACCCGGCGGTAACTCCTCGGTGCTGTCGCCGTGGCTCATCCACACCGGCGTAGAGGGGGGCAGGTCAGCGAACAGCGGCGAGTCAGGTTTGCTCAGGTGGAGCATGGCATGTCCGTATTCCCGCTTTTTCCCCGGGGAGACCACGCCGCCCAGCTGGTGTGTGATAACGTGCATGCCGTAGCAGATGCCCAGCACCGGCAGGTGGCTCTCGTAAACGTAGGCCGGGGCGAGGGGGGCATTGGCATCATAGACGCTGGCCGGCCCGCCGGACAGGATGAACCCTTTAGGATTCAGCGGGGCGATTTTCTCCCAGGGGGCGTCGTGGGGTACCAGCTCGCCGTACACCTGGCATTCGCGCACGCGGCGGGCGATAAGCATGCTGTACTGGGAGCCGAAGTCAATGACGACGATAGCCTCCCGCTCTGCGGCCGAGACCTTCTCCTCGGCGGGCGCGGGCTGCTCGCCGCCCATCTCCTTGGCGATCTCCAGGTAAGTGGAGACTTCAATGTCATCGGTGGTGGCGATGCGAAGGCCCCGCTCCACTGCCGGTGCTGATTTCTTTCTGGGCATGTTTGTTAACAAAAGATTAGCATTATGGGCCAAAAGAATCAAGTCAGCCGGCGCCTCGGCGGGCAGTCTCAACCTGACTGCGTTTACGTATTGTGCTATACTACGGAACGGAATATGGTAGAGGCACAGGCCAGATACGAGTTGACCACGAATGGCCCGGGGGAGACCTTATCTCTGGGCAAAACGCTGGGGGAAAGGCTTTTCCCCGGAAGCATCATCGCCCTGATAGGTGAGCTGGGCTGCGGTAAGACCCAGTTTACCAAAGGCATCTGCGCCGGGCTGGGTGTTCCGGAAAGGCAGGTGAACAGCCCTACCTTTGCCTTCGTCAACGAGTACCACGGCAGGCTGCCTGTGTTTCACATTGACCTTTACCGGATAGCGGACATCGAGGACGGGTTGGGCATAGGGATGATGGACTACCTGGAGCGGGCAAAAAGCGGGGTGATGGTGCTGGAATGGGCGGAGAGGGCGCTTCCCCTCCTGCCCCAGGACCGCCTGGAGGTGCGCTTCGAGGTGCTTTCCGCACGCAGGCGCTGGCTCAAGATTGCAGGCTATGGTGGAGCTATGACAGTGCTGGTCAGGGAGCTGGCAGGACGATGAGGGTTCTGGGCATAGACACCTCCGGTTACGCCAATGCCATCGGTGTGGCTGACGGCAGCAGGGTGCTGGCGGACCGGGTCTTCGCGGCCAGGAGCGACTCCCTGCAGAAGATCGTGGCCAACATCGATAGTGTGCTCAAGGAAGCCGGACTGGACCTGGAGGGGGTGGAAGGCATAGGGGTGGGGCTGGGGCCGGGCTCCTGGACGGGGATAAGGGTGGGGGTGACGGTGGGCAAAATGCTGGCCTTCAGCACTGGCAAAAGAATCGCCGGTGTACCTACCCTGGAAGCTCTCGCGTTCAATGCGCGGGATGCGGGGGCTCCGCTCTGCGCCGTCATCGATGCCGGGGCGGGCGGACTGGTCTACGCCGCCCGGTTCCGGCTGGAAGATGGGCAACCGGGCAGAACGGGAGACTACTATGTGGGAGACGTTCCGGGTCTGGCTGCGGTGATGGAAGAGAATACGGTGCTTGTGGGGGCCAGGGCGGGGGCCTGGCGGCAGGAACTGGCCGCAGTGTCCGGTATTACCGACATCGAGGCAAGGGAAGAGGTGCCCCGGGGGGCGGCGGTGGCACTGCTGGCGGGGCGCCGGCTGGAGACCGGCGAGAGCGATGATGTCCTCGCGCTGGCGCCGGTGTACCTGAAGGAGTGGACGGCGAAGCTCCGGGCATAGGCCCGGGCGTGCAAACAGGTGTCGAGTCTGCTGATTTGTTAGTGCTGGGTATCGAGACGTCCTGCGATGAGACCTCGGCGGCGCTGGTGGCCGGTGGCGAAACGGTGCTGTCCAACATCATCGCCAACCAGCTTGACCTGCACCGCAAATACGGTG
>CAZZAU010000060.1:0-8615 GCA_964652725.1 uncultured Dehalococcoidaceae bacterium
TACTGCGCCGACGCTTACGATACCGCCAGGGAAAGCGATGCCCTGATTCTGGTCACGGAATGGGGCGAGTTCAAGGAGCTGGATATGGCCCGGGTGCATTCCCTGATGCGCAACCCGGTCTTCATCGACGGCCGGAACCTTTATGACCCCGGGATGATGGCCCGGCTAGGCTTTGCATACGAGGGGATAGGCCGCAAAGCCCCGGTTAACAATGCCGGCGCACCGCAGGGTAATGACGCAAGA
Organism: uncultured Dehalococcoidaceae bacterium; assembly: GCA_964652725.1. GTDB lineage: Bacteria > Chloroflexota > Dehalococcoidia > Dehalococcoidales > RBG-16-60-22 > CAZZAU01. The sequence continues at coordinate 244 of CAZZAU010000060.1, forward strand.
GAGCGGCGGGTCCCGGCCGGAGCCTGCCGCCAGGAGCAGCCCGTGGCCGCGAAGGAGGCGTAAGCCGCAAGTTGATTCTAACCACTTCCTAACCGTCATCACACCGGCTACTAACAGACGCTTGTTAGAATAATGATAAACAAAGCTGGAAGGAGAAGGGAAATCTGCGGCCCGCAGTGGCCCGCTCCCCCATTAAAAGAATGAAGGCAGCACGTACCAGCACAGCAAGACTCGCAGCACCCACGGAAGCTGCAGAGAGGGGCACCGTTTCCGCGGCCACCACCCCGGAACGGAGAGAACGCGGGCCCCGCCTGGCCAGCTATGCCCTGTGGAAAAGCGCAATCGACAGGGTACTGGCACTGTTAGCCCTGGCCGGCCTGGCCCCTCTGATGGCCGCAATTGCTGTAGGCATCAAGCTCGATTCTCCGGGGAGGGCTATTTTCCGGCAGCAACGGGTGGGTAAAGACGGACAGATATTCATCCTCTACAAGTTCCGGACTATGTACGAGAACAATGACGATACGAAATATAAAGAGTTCGTGAAGAAATACGTGCAGGAGAACGCCTCCGAACTGGATGAGAATGGCATGGATGTCTATGAACTGGTCAACGACCCGCGCGTTACCAGGCTGGGTCGGCTATTGCGCAAGACAAACCTCGATGAACTGCCACAGTTCTTCAATGTACTGAAGGGAGAAATGTCCATCGTCGGTCCGAGGCCAGACATCCTGTTTGCCGTGGAAATGTACGAGCAACACCATCGGAGAAGGCTGGCAGCTGTACCCGGCATCACCGGACTCTGGCAGGTATCCGGGCGCAAGGAGCTCTCGTTTCAGGAACAGCTGGAGCTGGACTGCGAATACATAGCCAGGAAGTCGCTTCTATTCGACACCAAGATTATGTTGAAGACCGTTATCACCATCTTGAAGAGGGATGGTAGCTGTTAGGCGACGGAGAATGAAGAAAGGGAGCACTCAGATGGTCAATATCGGAGTTGTTGGCTGCGGCTACTGGGGGCCGAAGCACATCAGGAACTGTCACGAACTGCCCGGGGTGCACCTCACCACGGTGTGTGACCTGGACGACAGCAAACTCCAGCAGGTAATGATGCAGTACCCTTATGTCAGGGCAACAAACGACTTCCAGGACCTGACGAAGGACGGCGTGGATGCCGTGATAATCGCCACTTCGGTGAACTCTCACTTCAGATTGGCCAGAGAAGCGCTGCTTAGCGGAAAGCATGTGCTGGTGGAGAAACCGCTGGCCAGCAATAGTCAGGAGGCCCGGGAACTGGCTGAGCTTGCTGAAAGCAGCAACCTGGTGCTCATGGTAGGACACACCTACGAGTATCACCCGGCACTCCAGTTCCTGCGTGACCTGGTGAGCAGTGGCGAGCTGGGCCATATCTACGGCATTGACTCGGAGCGGCTTAACCTGGGTCTGTTCCGCCAGGATGTGAACGTCCTCTGGGACCTGGCCCCGCATGACCTTTCCATCATCCTGGCATTGCTCAACGAAGACCCGGTGGCGGTAAGCGCCAGGGGAACGCGGCACATAGACTCCCGCATCTGCGACATTGCCTATATTGAACTACTCTTCCCCAGCGGCGCTATGGGCCACGTCCACGTAAGCTGGCTGCACCCCCGCAAAATACGGGAGGTGACCATTCTGGGCAGCAAGAAGATGGCAGTCTACGACGACGTATCCGAGACGGAGAAAATACATATCTATGACAAGGGCCTGGTGGCTCCCACCGATGGACTCTCCTCCTGGCCGCCGAACTACCGTTACGGCAACATCGTAATTCCTTTTATTCCCAATCTGGAACCATTGCGCCTGGAATGCAGCCACTTTGTAGAGTGCATCACTGATGGTAAGCGGCCCAGAAGCGACGGCTGGTCCGGGCTCAAGGTAACCGCTATTCTTGAAGCAGCGGAACGGTCCCTGGCCAACGGCGGACAGCGTGAGCAGCTACCGCCCCTGAAAGCCGTTGCCCAGACGGGCACCATCACCATCAGCTGACAGTCATGCGGAGAAAGAGACAATGTCGAAGTGCAAAGCAAACGGGCGGGAGCAGCAGTGTTTCATCGGGGAAAACGCCGTCATCGATGATGGAGTGGTGCTCGGCTACGCTGCGGGACGGGGCAAGCAGCAGCCCCTGGTCATCGGCGCGGACGCCCGTATCCGCACCGGCACGGTTATATACGGCGCCAGTCGCATCGGCCACCATCTTGAAACAGGCCATAATGTGGTCATCAGAGAGGATAACGTAATCGGCGACCATCTGAATATATGGAGCAACTCAATTATTGACTATGACTGCCGCATCGGCAACGGGGTGAAGATCCATGCCGGCGTCTACATCGCCCAGTTTACGGTGATCGAAGACGGTGTCTTTATCGGCCCCGGGGTAAGTACCGCCAACGATGTGCACCCGCTCTGTCCTGACGCCGTGCGCTGCATGCAGGGCCCGCATATCAAGAGATACGCCCAGATAGGGGTCAACGCCTGCATATTGCCGAGAGTGGTCATCGGGGAACACGCCATAATCGGGGCGGGAAGCGTGGTGACCGGAGATATCCCTCCCAGAATGGTGGCCTATGGAAATCCAGCCAGGACCGTCTGTGACATAGATGAACTGAAGTGTCATACCGGGCGCAGGGAAAAACCTTATGATGACTTATTTAGGAGGACAGGAAATGCAGATTCCATTGGTTGACCTGAAACAGCAGTACCAGGAAATCAAGAAAGAGATACTCCCGGAAATAGGCCGGGTGCTGGAAGGAATGCAATTGTTCCTGGGGAGCAACGTCCAGACCGTCGAGTCCGAGTTTGCAGCCTACTGCAATTGCGACTACGCGGTAGGTGTAGGCTCCGGCACTGACGCCCTGCACATCGCCCTGCTGGCCTGCGGCATCGGCCGCGGAGACGAGGTGATTACCACCTCCAACACCTTTATCGCCACGGCGGAGGCGATTGTGCTTGCCGGCGCCAGGCCGGTCCTGGTGGACATAGACCCTTACACCTACAATATGGACCCGTCGCTTATCGAGCAAAAAATAACCCCGCGGACGAAGGCCATCATCCCCGTGCATATGTACGGACACCCCGCTGACATGGACCCCATAGTGGAAGTGGCCAGGGCCCATAACCTGAAGGTTATTGAAGACGCCTGCCAGGCCCACGGCGCAGAATATAAGGGGCGCAAGACCGGCTCGCTGGGCGACATCGGTTGCTTCAGTTTCTACTGTACCAAGAACCTGGGGACTTACGGTGAAGCCGGTATTATCACCACCTCCTCACCAGAGCTGGCCAGGCTCTGCCGCATCCTGCGGGACCACGGCCAGAGCCGGAAATACATTCACGCGCTCATGGGAGTCAATGGCCGTCTCGATGAGATCCAGGCGGCTATCCTGAAAGTGAAAATGCGCTACCTGGACGGCTGGACGGAAAGCCGCAGGCGTCTCGCCAGATTCTATGACGTTGCCCTTCCTTCCTTCGTGGTAAAGCCTCTGGAGATGTCCTGGACGAGACACGTGTATCATCTGTACGTCATCAGGACAGCGCAACGTGATGAACTCCGGGACTGGTTAGGTTCCCAGGGAGTGAGCACGGGGATTCACTATCCCATCCCCATTCACCTGCAAAACGCCTGGCGGGAGACCTGCACGGAGGAATGCTCCCTGCCGGTCACGGAAAAGGTAACTCAAGAGATAGTATCTCTGCCTATTTATCCGGAACTCTCTGAGGAAGCAGCGCAGTATGTTTGTGACCGCATCTGGGAGTTTGCCAAGGAGGAAAGCAGAACGGCGGTCTGACGGAGACGCCGCCTCCGTAACGGATAGTGGCCCGGAGGGGAGCAAGGCAAGGAGGGACAGCAATGTCACGACGGGAAGAGATGAACGGGAAGAGCAAAGAAGAATTGATCAAGTCCTGGATGGAGACCCACCCCAAAGAGTTCAATGAACTGGTGAGAAAATACGGGCCCAGCACCATAGACCTGATTACAGCGGTGTCCGAGAAAGCGGCCCAGGACGTGGAACAAGCCACCTCGAAGCCGCCGGCCGGGATGGTCCCTCTTTTCAGCAAGAAATCGGTGATGAGGCTCGCGATTGGCCTGATAATTGGCGCCGGTCTGGGGTTTGCCTACTGGGCGCTGAGCCCCACCATCAGTGATGCGATGGAATCAATGACGTCCGGGACTCTGTCCGATATGGTAAGCAGCGAGGGTTACGGTCCCTATGCCAGCAAGGTAAACATCCAGCTCGTTAACCCCGGCTCCTCATATCTGACTCTCAAGGAACTGCAGCAGAAGGGTGAATATTATGCCGCCAAGGCAAATGCCTTGCCCTTCTTTGAATTCCTCAGTCAGAAACTGGCGGAGGAAGAAGGAGACCACTCCTACACCGTGGAGGAGCTGGACGAAATGCTCGGGATAAAGTTTGCCTGGGAAAGCATCCCGCCATCCGTGGAAGTGAAGGTGACCGCTCCCACCCGTGCCGAGACGCTTTTTCTGGCCGACTTTGCACCCAACGTGTTTGTGGACTACCTGATCGCCGAAGAGCGGAAGATGCATCAGAAGGAGCACGAGCAGATATTGTTGCAAATAGAAAGCGCCAAGAACGCCCTGTTTGAGGCTGAGCAGGAATTGAGAACGCTGTCTGCGTCCCTCACAGCAAGCAACGGTGCGGACAACTCGTTTCTTCTTTCCATCGACTCGGAGATACGTGCTCTGGAGATGGAGCTGGAACGCCGGTCGTCAGAGATGGCTGCACTCATCGCCGAAGGCAAAGTTGGTAATGGAGATGATGCTTCAAGGCAAGAGCAGAAAGCCGCCCTGGAAAAACAGGCCGCTGCCATCGGCGCCGCCCTTTCCGAGGCCGAAGACCGGCTGAACGCCATCAACAAGGACATCCTCACCTCCAGCGCCAGTATTGACCCTGAATACATCAGTCTGGAAGCGCGGGTGACGGCCCTTGAGGACCAGCTCCGGGAGCAGACCGCTGAGCTGGCCCGTTTTCTGGCAGAGAATGACACAAGACGGTACGAGTTGACTCTGGCTGACGTGGAGCGGACCAGCGCCGCACTTAGTGAAACGAGAAAAGAACTGGCGACTATGGAAGCGGAAGCCGCCGCCCGACTCCGAGCGAGAGACATCGAGTACCAGGTGGCACAAGCGGAGGTCGATGCGCTGACTGCAGAGCTGGTCAGGATAAAGAACGAGCTTGCCCCGTTCAATATCTCCGGAGGCAATGGTGACGCCGCATACGAAAGTCTTCTGGCAAAGATCAACCGCACCAGCGCCGCGCTGATGGAAGCCCAGCAAGAGCGCGCCGCGCTCAAACAGCAGGCGGGACAGTCAGAGTCAGACTACCTGGCACAGGACCTGCAATATCGTGCTGTGCAGGCCAGGGTTGATAATCTCGACAGCGAGTTGAAGGACCTCAATAATCGTCTCAGTGCTTCACTGGTAAGCAGCGCCAGTGCCGGAGCAGTGGCCGATTATCTTGCCGTAGCCAAACCCACCACCCCGGCCGTCGTTCCTCCAGAGAGGATACAGGCTCGCAAAGCCCTTATGTTCGGCGCCATTCTGGGCCTGGGTGGCGCGTGGGTGCTGATGAACTTCAAGTGGATAGCCGCCGGGATGCCCTCGGCCGGGGCGAGCGGATACAGGCGCGAAGAAGACGAAACAGCAGCAGAATAGTATGAGGACGGCACCGTCCGTTCTGAAGCAGGTGATACAGTGAAAATCCTGGTTGTTACCAATATGTACCCCACGGAAGAAATGCCTTACTTCGGCACCTTTGTCCGGGAACAGGTAGAATCACTCAGGAAAGAAGGGATGGAGGTGGACGTGTTCTTTGTAAACGGGAGAAAGAACGCCGTCAACTATCTCTGGGGGTTTTTCAGGTTCTGGGCCCACCTTCTCACCCACAGATATGACCTGGTCCATTCCCATTACGTCTTCGTCAATGTGATAGCGCGGATGCAGGTGCTTTATCCGCTGGTCATCACCCACCACTCCGGCGAGGTGTTCAACAAGTGGCAGCGCCGCCTTTCCCGTCTGGTGACTCCTCTCGCGGATAGGGTTATCGCCGTCTCCCAGAATACCAAGGAGGTGGGAGGGTTGCGAGGCGCCACGGTTATTCCCTGCGGCATTGATTTTGACCTGTTCAAACCGGCGCCCCGGCTCGAAGCGCGCCGCTCCCTGGGACTGCCCGCCGACAGAAAACTGGTGCTGTGGGCCGGAGAACACTTCCGGCGCGAGAAGAGGATGGACATAGTCCAGAAGGCGATGACTTTACTGAAGGAAAAAATGCCGGAAGCGGAACTGGTCCTGGTCTCGGGAAAGCCGCTGCCTGAAGTCCCGGCATATATGAATGCCTGCGATGTCCTGTTGCTTGTCTCTGACAAGGAAGGCTCGCCTATGGTGGTCAAAGAGGCCATGGCCTGCAACTTGCCCGTAGTGGCCGTTCCGGTGGGAGATATTCCGGAAATGATAGCGCAGACCGAGGGGTGCTACCTCTGCTCGCAGGACCCGCAGGACGCCGCGGCCAAGCTGGAGATGTCTCTGCGGCGAGGGAAGAGAAGCAACGGGCGGGAAAACATCCAGTACATGGAAATCGGGGCCATCAGCAGGAGAATCATAGCCCTGTACGAAGAACTGCTCCGGGAAAAAAGAGCCAGGAGACTGCCCCGACCGTGGTTCCGGCAAAAAGAGAGCAGCCGGACATAGGGAGTACTGTGAATAAAGTATGTATCATCAGACGGAAGCACTTTCCGTTCAATAAGAACCTCAGGAGAAATGCGGAAACCCTGGCCAGGGAGGGCTATGAGGTGGATGTAATCTGCCTCAAGCGCCGAGAGGAGAAAAGGTTCGAGAAATGGCACGGGGTGAACGTCCACCGCATCGCTCTGGAACACCACCGGGGCAGAGTGTTCTGGTATCTCTTTGACTACGCGGCTTTCTTCATACTCGCCGCCGCCACCCTGACGCTCCGGCACCTCAGAAACCGGTACGACGTGGTCGAAGTAAGCAGTATGCCGGACTTTCTGGTCTTCGTTACGCTCTTGCCCAAACTTCTCGGCAGAAAGGTTGTCCTTTTCCTCTACGAGAACATGCCTACGTTGTTTATGTCAAGTTTCAGTGTGGGCCCAGACCACATCGGCACGAGGCTCCTGCGCCTTATCGAGAAGCTAAGCGCAGGCTATGCCGACCGCGTTATCGTTTCCGACGGCGAACTCAACAAGGAAATCCTGGTGAGGAGAGGCATACGCCCGGAAAAAATCGAAGTGGTGCTCAATGTGCCCGATGACGTCATCTTCAGCCCGGAGCGGTTTGACTCCTGCGGCGGGAACTCCCATTTCCGGCTGGCCGTGGTGAGTACCGTCGTGCGGCGGTACGGGATTCAGACTCTTATCAAAGCCGCCGGGTCTCTCGTTCCGGAAATCCCCCACCTGGAGGTGGAAGTAATCGGAGATGGAGAATACCTCCCGGAGCTCAAGACCATGGCCGACCGCGCCGGTCTGGGAGAGCGCTGCCACTTCACCGGCTGGATTCTGGGAGATGAAGTCCCGGAGCATCTGGCTCGAGCAGATGTGTGCGTGGCGCCGATGCTAGACGATGTCGGCGCACCCAATAAGGTTTTCGAATACTTTGCACTGGCCAAACCCACCGTGGCCAGTACCTTGCCCGGCCTTACTGCCATGTTCAACGGTGGGTGCATAGCCTACTTTGAGCCCGGCAACGAACGGGAGCTCGCCGCCAGGATTCTGGAGCTATATAAGAACCCGGAGAAGAGAGTCTCCATGGGCTCCGGCGGCCGCGCTGTCTACCGCGAATGCTGGTGGCCAGTAATGAAACGGAGATACTTGAAGGTATACCGGGAACTGACAAACGGAACATGAGCACCATAACGGCAACGCAGAGAACGGCCCTCCTGCAACAGCCGAAGGGCATCATCCTGGCGGCTTTGGGCCTGGTGGCGCTGTGGTTTGTGCTGTCCGCCAGCCCGGGAATAGGGGCGCTGTTGCTGGTCTTTGGCCTGCTGTTTATGGGATTCAGAAGGCCGGTAATGGCCGCGGCGGCCATAATGGTCTCGCAGCTGACCATTCCCAGCTACTATATCGCTACGCCGTTCGGCTCCGTAAGTTTGCGTCTGTTCCTGGTGGTGCTGACCCTGCTGGTAATCTGGCGCTCCGCCGCCGGGGGCAAGATGGACCTGGGACCGGGATGGCGGCGTTTTGCGCTTCCCGCTTTCACCCTGGTGGCCATAGTTATGGCGGCAAACCTGGTGAACTCCGGCTTTGACTTCGCCTTTAAAGAGTTCCGCAACATGCTGACGGGCATACTCATTGCCGTGGTCCTTGTG
>CAZZAU010000061.1:0-1069 GCA_964652725.1 uncultured Dehalococcoidaceae bacterium
ATCTCCACCGCCGCCGCCTTCGTAGTGGCAGGGGCCGGGCTCAAGGTGGCCAAGCACGGCAACCGGGCGATGACCAGCCGCTGCGGCAGCGCGGACGTTCTGGAGGCGCTGGGGGTGAAAATAGACCTGGGCGCTGAGGCCGTCGCCGGGTGTCTGGAAAAAACGGGCATCGGCTTCATGTTCGCCCCCCTTTTCCACCCGGCCATGAAACACGCCGCCGGGCCCCGCCGCGAGATAGGCATCCGCACCGTTTTCAATATCCTCGGCCCGCTCACCAATCCGGCTGGCGCCGCCCACCAGGTAATCGGCGTGCCCGACGAAGGCCTGGGTCACAAGATGGCCGCGGTGCTGCACCGCCTGGGCACAAAACACTCGCTGGTGGTGCACAGCCGCGACGGCCTGGACGAGATTTCCATCGGCGGCCCCTCCATGGTCTGGGAGGTAACTCAGCAAGGTGTACTGCCTCCTTGCGAGATAGCGCCGGCTGACTTCGGCTTCCACAGGTCATCTCTGGCCGGTATCAGGGGCGGCACCCCGGAAGAGAACGCCGCCATCCTGCGGCGCATTTTGGGCGGAGAGGAGAAAGGGCCGGGAAGGGAGGTGGTGGTGATGAACGTCGCCGCCGCTCTGCTGGCCGGCGATCAAACAAAAGAATTAAGAGAAGGCGCCCGCCTGGCCGAAGAGGTCATCGATAGCGGCCGGGCGATGGAAAAACTGGAGGGACTGGTAGAGCTGAGCCGGAACCTGGTGTGACATTATGTTAAATAACATCCTGGCCAACAAAAAGTCGGAAGTTGAGGAGCGGAAGAAAAGTCTGCCCCTCGCGGCGCTGAAGGAGCGCGTGGAACGGCGGAAGCCGGCCCTCGACTTTGCCGCCGCGCTGCGGGGCGATGGCATCCGGCTCATCGCCGAGGTAAAGCGCGCCTCGCCGTCGAGAGGCCTGCTCTGCCCGGACTTCGACCCTGCATCCCTTGCCCGGGCCTATGCTGAAGGCAGCGCCGCCGCCATATCCGTGCTCACCGAGGTGAACCACTTCCGGGGCAGCCTGGAGCACCTTGCAATGATAAGA
>CAZZAU010000061.1:1093-8486 GCA_964652725.1 uncultured Dehalococcoidaceae bacterium
TTCCCCTGCTGAGAAAGGACTTCATCTTCGACCCGTATCAGGTCTACGAGTCCCGCGCCTATGGTGCCGACGCTTTGCTGTTGATTACCGCCCTTCTGGACGCAGAGAAACTTGCCGAACTGCTGACGCTGGGCCATAGCCTGGGGCTCGCCTGCCTGGTCGAAGTCCACAGCGAAAGCGAGGTGGCAGCGGCGCTCCGCGCCGGCGCCCGCCTTATCGGCATCAACAACCGCGACCTGAATACCTTCAAGGTAGATCTGGATACCACCCGGCGATTGCGCCCGCTCATCCCGCCGGAGAGCACCGTGGTCAGCGAAAGCGGCATAAACAGCCAGGAAGACGTTGCCAGACTGAGAACGTGGGGAGTGAACGCGGTGCTGGTGGGAGAAGCCCTGGTCACCTCCAACGATATACAGGCCAAAATGAGGGAACTGCTCCGATGACGATGGTCAAAATCTGCGGTATCAGAGAAGAAGTCCACGCCCTGACGGCGGCCGGGGCCGGGGCCGATTTCTTCGGCCTCATCTTCACGCCCAGCGCGCGGCAGGTGAAGCCGGAAGAGGCGGAGCGGATTACCGCGGCGGTCAAACGGGAGGGATATGCCACCCGGGCGGTAGGTGTCTTTGTCAACCGGCCTGCTGACGAAGTTAACGAGATTGCCAGAGCGTGCCGGCTGGACTGGGTACAGCTCAGCGGCGACGAGCCTTGGGAATACTGCCTGGAGATAGACAGGCCCGTGGTCAAAGTGGTCAGGATAGACCGGCAGCTGGGCCCGCAGGAAACCGGCGCTCTTCTGACTGAAGGGGAGAAAATCCTGAAGGTCCGCGAGCACCTCTACCTGCTCGAAGCCAAAGTACCGGGCAGATACGGAGGCACTGGCAGGCTGCTTGACTGGGGCCTGGCGGCTCAGGTGGCGGCCAGGTTCCCCGTCATCCTGGCCGGGGGCCTGACTCCGGAAAACGTGACCCAGGCCATCAGGAAAGTGGCGCCCCGCGGCGTGGACGTGTCCTCGGGGGTGGAGGTGGGCGGCGTCAAACACGCGGCCCGCATCCGTGCATTCATCAACTCGGTGAGGAAGGCTGATGACGATAGAATTACCCGATGAACGGGGCTACTTCGGAGATTACGGCGGCAGGTTCGTCCCGGAGACGCTGATGTCAGCCCTGAGCGAGCTGGAATCAGCCTATGCTGCGGCCCGCGCCGACGCCGCCTTCCAGCAGCAGTTCCGGCAGCTCTGCCGCGACTATATAGGGCGGCCCACCCCGCTCTACCACGCCCGGCAATTGTCTGCTCAAACCGGTGGGGCAGCCGTCCTGCTGAAACGGGAGGACCTGGCGCACACCGGCGCCCACAAAATCAACAACGCCGTAGGGCAGGGGCTGCTGGCGCAGAGGATGGGCAAGAAACGCATCATCGCCGAGACCGGGGCCGGGCAGCACGGTGTGGCCGTGGCCGCCGCCTGCGCCATGCTCGGCCTGGAGGCCATCGTCTATATGGGCGAGGAGGACATCCGACGCCAGTCACCCAATGTCCACCGGATGAAGCTTATGGGCGCCGAGGTGCGTTCCGTTGCCTCCGGCAGCCGCACCCTCAAAGACGCCATCAACGAAGCGATACGCGACTGGGTGAGCAACGTGCAGGATACCTACTATCTGCTCGGCTCGGTGGTGGGGCCTCATCCCTACCCGGTGATGGTGCGAGATTTCCAGGCGGTTATCGGACAGGAGACGCGGCAGCAGATGCTCGGAGCGTACGGCCGTCTGCCGGACTATCTGGTGGCCTGCGTGGGCGGGGGCAGCAACGCCATCGGCCTGTTCCATCCCTTCTTTGCTGACAGCGAGGTAAGGTTCATCGGCGTAGAGGCGGGGGGGCGGGGACTGAGCACGCAGCAGCACTCCGCCACGCTGGCCGCGGGGCGGGCGGGCATTCTGCACGGCACCAGGTCCTACCTGCTGGAAGACGGGCATGGCCAGATACGGGAGACCCACAGCATCGCTCCCGGCCTGGACTATCCCGGGGTGGGGCCGGAGCACAGCTACTACAAAGATACGGGACGCGCCGAATATGTGGCGGCAACCGACGCCCAGGCCCTGGAAGGCTTCAGACTGCTGTGCGCCGCCGAAGGCATCATCCCGGCCATGGAGCCGGCACACGCCATCTACTATGCCGCGCAGCTGGCACGCCGGCTCCCGGCGGACAAACTCATCGTGGTCAATCTCTCCGGCAGGGGTGATAAAGACCTGGGCATAATCGCCGGGTCGGAGGGAGAAGAACAATGACCGCCATAGAGGCCGTGTTCAGACCGGGGCACAAAGCGCTCATCGGCTACCTTACGGTGGGCTACCCGGACGTGCAGACTACCCTCGAAGCCGCCCGTACTCTCGCCGCCGGCGGCGTGGATATCATCGAGCTGGGCATTCCCTTCTCTGACCCGCTGGCCGACGGCGCCACCATTCAGAAGACCAGCTTTGCGGCTCTTGAACACGGGGTAACGCCGGAGATATGCCTGAAGACAGCCGCAGAGCTGCACCGGCAAATCGGCACCCCGCTGGTATTTATGACCTACTACAACCCGGTGTACAGCTTCGGGCTGGAGGCTTTCTGCCAGAGCTGCCACGAGGCAGGCGTAATCGGCCTCATCGTGCCGGACCTTCCCCCGGAGGAGGGACAGGACCTGGAGACGGCCGCACGGCAATACAGCCTCGACCTCATTTATCTGCTCGCCCCCACCAGCACGGATGAGCGCATCGCCACCGTGGCCGCGAAATCGCAAGGGTTTATCTATCTCGTCTCACTCGCCGGGGTAACCGGGGCCAGACAGAACCTGCCGCCCGGGCTTGCGGCTTTCGTGCAGAGGGTGCGCCGGGAAACGGCCCGGCCGCTGTGCATCGGCTTCGGTGTCTCCACTCCGGAGCAGGCGGAGGATATGGCCCGCCTGGCCGATGGTGTCATCGTGGGCAGCCGGCTGCTCCAGCTCATTGAAGAAGATAAGACCCTCGGCTCGCTCAAGTCCTTCGCCGCCGCCCTCAGGGAAGCCCTTGACCGCGCCGCTGGACTAAAGTAAGCTCAGACTGGACACGGGCGGGCAATTTTTCCGCATTTGGGCTAAAATGGGTATGTTATGCCTGCCATCCTGAGACTTCCCCGCCTGTTCTATGGCTGGTGGATAGTCGCCGCCGGTTTCACCATCGCCTTCTATGTGGGCGGGGTGGTATTCTACGGTTTCACCGCCATCTTCGAGCCCATCGCCAGCGAGATGGGATGGAGCTATGCCCAGATTTCGCTGGCGGCGTCGTTGCGCGGCCTGGAGATGGGCCTCCTGGCGCCGCTCGCCGGCATCATGACCGACCGCTGGGGTCCCCGCCGCATCATAATGGCCGGCGCCGTTTTCACCTCCGGCGGGCTGTTCCTCTTGAGCCAGACCTCCTCCCTGGCCATGTTCTACACCGCGTTTGCCCTGCTCGCCATCGGTATGAGCGCCTGCACCATCACCGTGCTGCTGACCGCGGTGGCCAGCTGGTTCCGCGCCAGGGCAGGGCTGGCCAGCGGCATTACCATCTGCGGGTTCGGCTTCAGCGGACTCATTGTACCCGTTATAGTCAGACTGGTGGATGTCTATGACTGGCGTACGGCGGTGGCCCTTCTGGGAGGGGGCGTTCTGCTGGTTGTGCTGCCGCTCTCACTGGTGTTCCGCCACCGGCCGGAGCAGTACGGCTATCATCTGGACGGCCGGAAGACCTCCGCTACCCGGGCGACCAGCTCGCAGCCTTCTACGCCGGAGGTAAACATCAGGCCCGGCCAGGCTTACAGGAGCATCACCTTCTGGCGCATCTCCTTCACCTACATGTGCCATATGATGTTCGTCAGCTCCGTCATCACCCACGTTATGCCTTACCTGAGCAGCATCGGCGTGGCCCGCTCGCAGGCCAGCCTGGTGGCGATGGCCATACCCGTAATAAGCATCGGCGGCCGTATCAGCTTCGGCTGGCTCGCCGACAAGTCCGACCGCCGCAGGGTAACCGCCGCCGCCTATTTTCTGATAACTCTGGGATTGCTGTCCTTCGCCTATTTCACCAGCGCCTACGTGTGGTTGATAGTCCCTTTCCTGCTCCTTTTCGGCATCGGCTACGGCGGCTCCAACGCCCTCCGCCCCTCTCTGGTGACCAGCTACTTCGGCCGTAAAAACTTCGGCAGCATCTTCGGTCTTCTGGTGGGCGTCAATACGGTGGGCGGCATCATTGGCCCGCCCGTGGCGGGCTGGGTATTTGACACCTGGGGCAGCTACCAGGCAATATGGTTCGTGTACGCCGGACTGGCCTTGCTGGCCATACTGTCCATCGCCGGTATCTCACGGGTGAAGGCGTAAATTTTTTCAGGAGGTGACCAATGTCAAGTGTGAAGTTCTGCCTCTTCGCCTCGACGGCGGACATGCTGCGCTATCCATTCGTCGTCAGGGTACTCACCGGCACGCCGGAGGAAATCGGCCGCCAGGCTCTGGACTGGGGCTATGACGGCATCGAGTTCATGCCCAACCCGGATGCCGTCCCCGACCCCGAAGTATTCGCCGCCGCCCTGAGCAGGACCGGCGCCGTAATGCCGGTGGTCAACAGCGGGCGCATATCCGCGCAGGGCATGGGCCTGCTCCACGAAGACAGGACGCTGCGCCGGAGGTCTATCAACGGGTTCAAACATATGCTGGACTTCGCCGCACATTTCAAAGCCAGGGTTGGAATGGGCGCGGCCCGCGGCCCCTGGATACCGGGAGCCAGCCGGGAGGAGATGGAAAAGCTGGCCGAAGAGGTATTCCGGGAGCTGGCCGGGCACGCTGAGAAGGCGGGAGCGGTCATCATGCTGGAGGCCACCGAGGCTATGGAAACCGAGAGCCTGGTCAGCACCAACACAGAGGCTATGCAGTGGGTGGAGCGCATCGGCAGCCCCAACTTCAGCGTGATGCTGGATACACACCAGCTCTGGGCTATGGAACCATCGATAGAGGAGGGAATCAAGGCTGTCAGCGGCCAGGCCAGACATATCCACCTGTATGACCCCAGCCGCTGGCCGCCGGGAGTCCTGCCTGAAAAAGAGGCTCCGGACTGGCCGCACATCGCCCGGGTGCTGCGGGAGGAAGGGTTCGGCGGCTCCGCTTCCGTGGTCATCGCGCCGGAGGGTGAGCCTGAACCGGTGGCGCGGAAATCGGTGGCCTACCTGCGCAGCATCTTCGACTGGTGACATAGTTCGAGATAGTCTGGAAAAAGGGTGAGGGATTGACAGAACCCGCAAGATTCACCGTTTGCATGAGAATAAGCAGGTTGCATAGAATATAAAAGTCGACAACCGCAAAGGAGGTTTTGCATGGCCTCTAATGGAGCATTGAAGCTGGCAGACCGGGACAATGTGGCCACCCTTCTGGAGGACGCAGTCCCGGGCGGCGCGGTGACCGTCCGCTTCGGCAAAGAGACAGTGCAGGTCAAGGCCCTGGAAGCCATTCCCTTCGGCTTCAAAATCGCGCTTGGCGCCATCCCCGGAGGCGGGCCTGTGGTGAAGTACGGCGAGCAGATAGGCATAGCCTCGCGGGATATCAGGCAGGGCGAAATGGTGCACGTGCACAACATCGAAGGAGCGCGGGGGCGGGGCGACCTGGCCAGAGGAGGTGCGAGATGAATTTTCTGGGCTACCCCAGACCGGACGGTTCCGCCGGCATCCGCAACTACGTGCTCGTAATTCCAGCCGGTTTCCTGGCGGCGAAGATATGCGATATGGTGGAGGGCACCCGCTCCATCCTCACCGCCGATAACGGCAGCGGCCGCACCGGCCGCGACCGGGAGACCATCGCCCGCACCCTCATAGGGCTGGGGCGGAACCCGAACGTGGCCTCGGTAATCGTGCACAGCCTGAACCCGGGAGTGGGCTACCCGGAGCTGAAACCAGAGCGCATCGCCTCGGAAATCGCCAGCTCTGGCAAACGGGTGGAGCTCATCGATGCCGCTGCGGAAGGCAGCACCCTGCGCGCCCTGGAGAAAGGCGTGCAGCTGGCCCGGGAAATGGTCTATAAAGCCTCCCGGCTGCGGCGCGAGCCGTTCGACCTGAGCCACCTGGCGGTAGGGGTCAAATGCGGCCACTCGGATACAACATCGGGCATTGCCGGCAACCCGGTAGTGGGCAACCTGTTCGACCGCATCGTGACGGGGGGTGGCACCGCCTTCTTCGGCGAGACCACCGAGATTATCGGCGCCGAGCATGTCCTGGCCAGAAGAGGCGTCAACGAAGAGGTCTCCCGGCGCATCCTGGAGGTTGCCGCCGGGATAGAGGCCATTGCCAAGTCCACCGGCGAAGATATCAGAACAGTGAACCCCGTCCCCTCCAACATCGCCGGGGGCATCTCGTCGCTGGAAGAAAAGTCCCTGGGCGCCATTCACAAGTCAGGCTCCGCTCCCATCCAGGGCGTCCTCAAGTACGGCGAGAGACCACCGGGCAAAGGCCTTTACTTTGTGGACAACTGGATGAGCATGGGCTCCATCTTCGCCGGCTATGCCGCCTCCGGGGCGCAGCTGGTGATGTTCCAGCTGGGCGGCGGCGGCGTCCGGGGGGAAGACCTGCTCTATCCATCCACGGCGGTGGTGGCCCCCTTGATGTGGACCACCGCCAACCCCAAGACGCTGGCTATGGCGCCCACCGCCGTAGACTTCTACTCCGGCACCGTCCTTGAGGGCGCCGAGACCATTGAAGAAGCCGGGGAGAGGTTGCTCCAGACGGTGCTGGACATCGCCTCGGGCACCGTGACCAGAGTGGAAAGCCTCAAGCACGTGAATCCCACCCAGATTTACCTCCGGGACCCGTGCTTCTGACGGGAAAACTAGAAGGAGGACTGGAGATGAGCGAACAACTGACGGGCGGCTACCACGGCAAACTTTTGCGCGTCAATCTGTCCCGGGGCAGCACCTCCGTGGAGGAGCTTGCGCCCGCCCTGCTGAGGAAATACCTGGGCGGCGCCGGGCTCGTGGCCCACTACCTCTGGACGGAACTCGAGAGGGGGACCGATCCCCTTGGCCCCGATAACAAGCTCATATTCGCCCTCGGCCCGATAACCGGCGTGCGGCTGTCCGGCTCAGGGCGCAACTGCGTGGGCGGCAAGTCCCCGCTCACCGGGGGCGTAGCCAAATCCGAGGTGGGTGAGCACTGGGGCGCAGAGTTGAAAAGGGCCGGCTATGACGTCATCATAATAGAAGGGAAGGCCAGCAAGCCGGTCTATTTGTGGGTCGGGGACGGGGAGGTAGCTGTCAAGGACGCCGGCCACCTGTGGGGCAAGACCACCGGAGAAGCCCAGCAGGCTATCCGCGAGGAGCACGGCGACGCCCGGATACGGGTGGCGGGCATCGGCCCCGGCGGCGAATAT
>CAZZAU010000062.1:0-8467 GCA_964652725.1 uncultured Dehalococcoidaceae bacterium
ATATGTTTCCCTTTTTCCCGATTGGCCAGGGCGGTGCCGATGATGGCCTGGTTATCGCTCTCGCTGCCGCCGCTGGTGAAGACAATTTCATCGGGCGAAGCTCCGATGAGCGAGGCCACCTGCGCCCTCGCTTTCGCCACCGCCTTTTTCGCCTGCTGTCCGTAAACGTACCCCGACGACGGATTGCCGAAATGCTCCCCCAGGTAGGGAAGCATGGCCTCGCGCACCGCCGGGTCGATGGGTGTGGTCGCGTTGTAGTCGAGATATATCGGTCTTTCGTTCAATGTTATGCCTCTCCTATCCGTGCCCTTCCAATTCCGCTATGAACATGCCGTGCCAGGTATGGTACCAGACGTCCTCGGAGTAGCCGTTGACGCTGAGCATACCGTAGTGCCGGTCTTCCATCTCGGTCATTACGGTGTAGTAGCCGTAGTAGGCGATGATTTCATCGGCCGCGGTCCCCGGGTAGGCAATGTCCAGGAAGTCCTGCGCGATTTCCAGGGCCTGCTGCTCCGTAACCGGCATCGCGGCCTGGCTGCCGCCCATCATGCCGTACTTCCGGTTCCACATCATGCTCTGAGGTTCCGGCTGGTAGCCGCCGTAGTACCGGTCTATGATAATCTCGATAGCCCCCCGGCCGGTGCTCTTTTCGAGCAGGGACACGTAGAAATTGTGCGAATACTCCTTGAAATCGGCGAGTTCGAGGTCCGGGTTGTTCAGGGATGCCAGGTAGCCGGCGGCAATATCCCTGGCGTCATCGTGGGAAAGGGGTGTGGGGACTTCCGAATAATAGCCGGTCATGCCACCCATGCCGCCCGTCATGCCGCCGGGCTCCATCATCCCCGGCCCCATCATCCCACCCGGCCCGTACGGATAAGGCTGGTTATCGGACTGGCCGGGAGAGGGCTGCCCGGGCTGCCGGGGGCCCATCATGCCACCGCCTGGCCCCCAGAAAGGCACGCAGGCCGTCAGTCCCGCCAGGACCACCAGCCCTACCGGCACGAGCAGCAGTGTCATCTTCTTCTTGTTCATGGCCTACCTCCACCCGGAGTGTGGCTTCAGGCCAGGTCTTTCTTCCTGGCCTCGTATTCTTCTTTGTCTATCTCGCCCCGGGCGTACCGTTGCTTCAGTATCTCCAGAGCGGAATCTTCCGTCCGGCCGGTGCTTCCCCCGCTTTCCGTCCCTCCGGACCGGCGCACCGCTACCACTACCGCCCAGACAATCAGGCCTATGATTGCTATCCACAAAACAGGCATCAGAAACATGGTACCGAAACCTCCCATCATCCAGGGACCCATCATGCCGTAGCCCTGCCCTCCCCAGAAAAGCCACGGGAGGATAGACAGAACGACAAGGACGGCCACGACTACGCCCCCGATTATCAATGCTGTCTTTAGAGTTTTGTCCATTGCTTTCTCCTTGAAGGTTCTTTACTATTTCATTTTAGCACTATCACAGGACTATTTTGTAACCATATGCTTGGAAAGAGATTAGAATTTGCCGTGGACCGGATTAGGCCGGAGCATTTCTGCGATGCCGGCGGCCTGCCGCCGGCGGGCGCCCGGTATCTAGCGGGGCCTGACGGGGGCTACCGGTTTCAAAACCACGCTGGATATCAGCCCTATGATTGCCATAAACACGCAGACCAGAAAGATGACCTGGTAACTCTGGGTGGTGTCAAAAAGGTAGCCGGCGAGCACCGGACTCACCGAACCGCCGATGGTGCCGGCGAAGATGACGATTCCCAGGATGGTGCCGTGCGCGCGCAGGCCGAACAGCTCTCCCACCAGGGGGGAAATCAGGGTGGCGAAGCCGCCGTGGGCGAAGCCGTAGATAGCGGCAAACAGCATCAGCAGCCAGAAACTGCTGGCAAAGAGCAGCAGCATGAAAGAAGCGAAGAAGACCAGGCAGCATATCACTATGGCTTTTCTGCATCCTATGCGGTCGCTGGCGGTGCCCAGGAACAACCGGCCGGCTATGCTCACCCCGCCGATGGTGGACAGTACCGCCGCCGCCCTGGCCTGCGAGATGCCCATATCCATGGCGTGCGGGACGACGTGGACAAGGACGACGTTTACGCTGAACCAGATGGCTAGATACATAGCGGCGGTTGTCCATAGCTGCCTTGTTCGCAGCGCTTCGGGGAAGGCCAGCCCGGCCTGGAGGGGGGCCACCCGGGCGGGCCCGCGTTTTTCCGCCCCGTACGGCGGCCGCCTGCCCTGGCCGGGGTCTCGGCGCATGAACTGGGCCACTACGGTGATAACCACCACGCCGGCCAGCGCCAGAATGACGTATGAGTTGCGCCACCCCCGGTAGTTTATCAGGACGGTGGCGGCAAGCGGCATAACTGACATACCGAAACCCGTGCCCACCTTGACGATTCCGGTCATCATCCCCCTTCTCTTGGTAAACCACCTGGCCACTGTGGAAAGGACCACCACGTCCGTGGCGCTTACGCCTATGCCGATGACGAGGCCGTGGAAGAAGTACAGTTGCCACAGGGTGTTCACCTGGGACATCAGCAGGTAACCCAGGCCCAGGACGGCGCCGCAGACGGTCATGATGATCCTGGGGCCAAAGCGGTCGTTGAGGTTGCCCAGAACGATGCTCATAAACCCCCAGACAAACATGGAAAACGAGCGGGCGCCGGAAATGGCGGCGCGGGACCAGCCGAACTCCTCCTGGAGGGGGATAAAGAAGATGCCGTACGTATTGAACAGGCCCCACATGACGACCTGTATCATAATGGAGGCGGCGGCGATGACATAGCCGTAGAACAGGCGGCTGTTGCCGTCTTTCGGTGATGAAACGGTTCGATTACGCAAAGGCAGAACCTTTCGGGGTTGGAATATAGCCGCCAGCGGGAGCTATCTAATATTAGACGAAACTGGCGGCGGAATTCAAAGTGGGCTCCTCTGGCAGAAGGGTGAGGCGTTTTTTTGAAATTACCGGTGCCCTCAGTATATACTGTCGTTGGGCAAACCATACTCAATGCGCAACAAAAAGGAGGAATAATTTGAAGGGCAAAACAGCCATCGCCAGGATACTGAAGCAGGAGGGAGTCGAATTTGTTACCGGCTTTCCCTACAATCCCCTGTTTGACGCCATCGCCGAGGAAGGCATCAGGCCGATAAAGACCAGGACGGAAAGAGTGGCCGTTAACATCGCCGATGGCTTTACCAGGGCTTCTTTCGGGAAGCGCCACGGTGTCTGTATGACGCAATGGAGCGCCGGCATCGAGAACGCTTTCTCCGGTGTGGCGCACGCTTATGCCGACTCCGTGCCCCTGTTGATGCTGCCCGGCGGCAACGACCGGAACAGAATGGGCGCTCCCAGTTTCATCGCCAGCTTGAGCTACCGCGAGATAACCAAATGGGTGGATCTGGTGAACTTCGCCAACCGCGTCCCCGAGATGATGCGGCTGGCTTTCAGCTACCTGAAGCACGGGCGCCCCGGGCCGGTGATGCTGGAGGTACCCAGGGACGTTATGGAGGAAGAGTTTGACGAGGCGGGTTTTAACTACCGGCCGGTAAAAGGCCACCGCAGCGCAGGCGACCCCACTGACGTGGCGGCAGCAGCCCGGGTGCTGGTCAAGGCCAGAAACCCGGTTATCCGCGCCGGGCAGGGAGTCCTCTATGCCGAGGCCTGGAACGAGCTCCGCGAGCTTGCCGAATGGCTCCAGATACCGGTCTATACCACCATGAACGGAAAGAGCGCTTTTCCGGAAAGCCATCCCCTCTCCCTCGGTGCGGGCGGCAGGTCAAGGCCGAAGACAGTGCCCCATTTCCACCAGAAGGCCGACCTCGTGTTCGCCGTGGGTTCCAGCTGCACCATAGAGGCTTTCACCACCCCCATCCCGCTGGGCAAACCGGTGATGCAGACCACCATCGACGAGCGCGATATCAACAAGGACTATCCCGTGGAGCACGCCATCATCGGGGATGCCAGGCTGGTACTCGCCCAGCTTCTGGAGGAAGTGAAACGGCTGGAGCCGGCAAAGAGGGACGGGAGCGCGGTAACCGGGGAAATCAAGGCGGTCAAAGACGACTGGATGAAGGAGTGGCTGCCCAGGCTGACCTCTGACGAGGTGCCCATCAACCCGTACCGGGTGATAAATGACATAATGCAGGTCTTCGATGAAAAAGAGACCATCATCACCCATGATGCCGGTACGCCCCGGGACCATATGCTGCCCTTCTACCGGGTGGACACGCCGGGCGGTTACATCGGCTGGGGAAAATCTACCACCCTGGGGCAGGGGCTGGGTTTGGCCATGGGGGCCAAGCTGGCCAGACCGGAGAAGACGTGCATCAACTTTATGGGTGACGGCGCTTTCGGTATGGTGGGGATGGACTTCGAGACCGCGGTCAGAGAACGGATTCCCATCATCACCGTCCTGCTTAACAATGCCATACTGGGCGGCTACGGGAAACTGCAGCCGGTGGCCATCCAGCGCTTCGGCTTCAATACGCTCTCCGGCGACTACAGCAAGATAGCGGAGGGGATGGGAGGATACACCGAGCGGGTGGAGAAACCGGAAGATATCATCCCGGCCTTGAACAGGGCCAAAGAGGCCAACGCTAAGGGTCGGCCTGCTCTCATTGAGGTAATGGATAAGGAGGAGCCTGGTTTCTCCCAGTAGACCGTCTTCCTTTGTCCGGGCAGGCAACCAGAGGAGGTGATACGGACAGCTGGAAACCAGGGTTCGCAGCGGCAAAGCCGGCCGGCAGGCCGTCTACCGTTAAGAAGGGGTCTCAGGTCCTGCGTTATAATGGGAAGATGCAAATATACGGATAACGGAGAATAACATGGCACTGACAAAGAAACAGATAGCGGATCTTTCCGAAGCGCTCCTCCATGCCCAGAAAACGGCCACACCCGTGACCAACATCGTGGACCAGTACCCGGATATGACCATCGCCGAGGCCTATGATGTCCAGTTGCAGTCATACCACACTCTGCTCAAGAGCGGTGACGCGGTGGTGGGCCGTAAGGTGGGCCTTTCCGCAAAGAAGATGCAGGAGATGTTCAATGTGGATGAGCCGGTCTTCGGCCATATCTTCGCCTCGATGATGGTGCCGGAGGGCGTCCCGGTCTCCAGGAGCCGCCTGTGCAAAGGTGTGCTGGAGGGAGAGCTGGCCTTCGTGCTGAAGAACGACCTTAAGGGGCCCGTCACCATTGCCAAAGTTATGGCGTCCATTGCCGGCGTTGTCCCGGCATTTGAAATCGCTGATACCCGCTGCAAGGAGAAGCCGAAGAAGGCCCAGGACATCATCGCGGACCTTTCCGGCGCCACCATGGTTATGCTCGGGGGGCAGTTTACCTCCATAGACGGCATTGACCTCCGGCAGGTAGGCTTGATTCTGGAGAAGGACGGAGAGGTGGTCTCCACCGCGGCGGCCGTCAACGTGTTGGGCAATCCGCTGCAGCCCGTGGTGGACCTGGTGAACAAGCTGGCCCAGTATGACATTGGCCTGTCCGCGGGGGAGTTCATCATATCAGGGACGCCGCATCCGGCTGTGCCTCCGGAGTCAGGCTCGTGCTACCGCGTTACCTTCGACCGCTTCGGGTATGTGTCCGTGCGCTTCACGGACTAGCCCGGCAAGCGAATCAGCCGCTTAGCTGAGAAGCAGCAAAGTGACCTCTCCCGGCCTCTATCCGGGGCAACCTGTTTACGCTACAATAATTTGCAGACGGAAAATCCTCCGGCGGCCGGACTCCCTGTAACATCCGGGGCGTTTGTTCGTTTATGAAGGTGTAAGTGTGAATCAGGGCCGTTCCGCAGAACCGACATCAGATGAAGCCATCCTGGTCCAGAGGGCAATCGGCCGTGACGCCGAGGCCTTCGGCAGGTTATATGATATGTATGTCAGCAGGGTGTACCGGCATATCTACTACCGCGTGGGCAATAAAGCAGACGCCGAGGATTTGACGCAGCAGGTCTTTCTCAGGGCCTGGAAAGCAATTGACCGCTACCGGAAAACAGGGAGTGCGTTTGCCGCCTGGCTGATGACCATCGGCCATAACCTGGTGATTGACTTCTATCGTACCAGAAAAGCGGAAACATATCTTGACGCAGACTTCATGGTTCAGGACTCGGCTCCCGGTCCGCAAAAGATTGCCGAGGCAGGCTTTGAACAACAGCGATTGCGCAGGGTCATCCTGCAGTTGCGCGGCGATGAGCAGCAGGTAGTCATATTGCGCTTCCTTGAAGGCTTTAGTTTCAGGGAAATCGCCCAGGCTATGGGCAAGAAGGAAGGCAATATCAGGGTCATCCTGCACCGGGCACTGGCCAAGCTGCGGCGGCTGCTGGAAAAGGAGAGGGGTTAATGCCGGAAAGGTTTGAAGATATACTGGCGCGGTGCATTGACGACGTCAAGACGGGCGTACGCACGGTGGAAGAGTGCCTGGAGAGTTACCCTTCGGTGCGTGAACGGCTGGAACCGTTGCTCAGGACGGCGCTGCAAATTCAGCCCCTCCCCGGTGTGGAGCCTTCCCCGGAGTTCAGGATAAAGGCCCGTGTCAGGCTAATGGAGCAGATACACGCCGGAAGGAGTGGAACAGAACGAGCTGAACCTCGTTATGAAAGTTGGAGAAATCTAACGCCACGGAAAAGGAGGTTCAGCATGGTAAGTATTATTGTGGCCACCATCGTGCTGGCTGTATCCGCAGCGGGCGGGGGTACCGTCTATGCCGCCCAGGACAGCCTGCCGGGAGATGCTCTCTACCCGGTGAAAACAGGTACCGAGCAGGTAAGCATGATGCTGCCGGGCGATGACGTTGGCAAGGCGGAGAAAGCGCTGGGTTTCGCGGAGGAACGGGTGGAGGAGATGACAGCTTTGGCCGAGCAAGAGCGCAGCGAACACCTTGCTCTCGCCCTGAGCAGGTACGAAGATGCCCTGAACACAGCGCTGACCAGAATAGAGGCGGCCAGAAGCAGGGGGCTGCCTGTGGCCAGCGTATCGGAAACAGTTGCGGAGGCGACGGCCCGGCACCTCGGCGTGCTGGACGAGGTATATGAAAGTGTGCCCGCCGAGGCCAGGGATGCCATTACCGGGGCGAGAGAGGCGTCCTTGAATGGTCAGGGGGCGGCTCTGGCTGCGCTGGCGCAGGAGAACCCGGTGCAGGCAGCGCAAATTAGCATGGCTACTGCGGAAGCACGGCTGAACAGGGCCATGACCATGGCCGGGGCGGATGACCCTGCGGAGGTGGAGAACGCCTTGCAGCAGTACGAAAAAGCCAGCCAGTTCGGCAGCGAGATTTCCCAAATCGCGCAGAGTTTGGGGGAAGATGCGGCAGCCGTCGAAGAGCTGGTGGCTGAGGCCATCTCAAGGCACCTGTCCGTCATGGACGAGGTAAAAGACAGAGTTCCGGAGCAGGCCGCACCGGCGGTGCGAATGGCACAGGAGACATCTGTAAACCGGCTCGGCGGTGCGCTCAGCCGCCTGGCCGAAGAGAGGCCGGCAAGGGCCATGGAGCTCAATCTGGCAGCCATGGAAGAGAGGCTGAACAGGGTCAGGGCTAAGGCGGCAACGGGAGATGTGGAAGAGGTGGAGGATGCCTTGCAGCAATTCGAGGAAATGAGCGGGTTCGGCGAGGATATTTCGCAGACCGCCTGGGGACTGGGAAAAGATGTGGCCGCCGTTGAAGAGATGGTAGCCAGGGCGGCTACGGTACACCTGGAAGTCCTGGGGATGGTACGGGAGCAGGTGCCGGAGGAGGCAAGGACGGCGGTGGAGCGGGCGATGCAGAAATCCGCCACTGGATATGAGAGAGCGGCGGAAGCACTGGAAGAAATAGGCGCCCCCGCAGACATCCCGCACATGCCTTCCCTTCCCGAAGGAGTCCCGGCGCCGGGGCAGATGCCCGGCGTACCCGGACCGGGTATGTCCGGTGGTTCAGATAATTTGACAGAGGCCGAGGAAGCTGGAGGCCAGACCGAGCAACCGGGAGGGGAACAGCCTTCCGGCCCGCCCGGAGGAATCGGCGGCAGGCCCTGAGGCACTGTTGCAGGTAAAGTGTAGCCCCGGTCCCTGTGGGCCGGGGCTGCTTCTTTTTCCTTAGCGGCGTGTGGCGGGATTATCTCCGGCCATAGCCGCCCGGCTTTGCCTACCGGGTGATGTACCGGTTGACCAGCTCGGTGGTGTTAACCACGTTCAGCTTCCGGAACAGCAGGGAGAAACGCTCTTCGAGTTCCGTTCCGATTTTGGCTAGCGTGTCTTCCGGAATGCTCCAGACTTCTTTCTTGAAGTCTCCCCAGGCCTTTTTCCGTGTCTTGTAGATGAACTGCTCGTCCGTGTCCTCCGGCCGCCTTTCATCGCGGTAGTTTTCCAGGAGGTGCCGGTTGATGGTCTCTCGGTGGTCGGAGGGAAAGTGAGAGCTGTCATAGATGATATTCTGGAAGCCGGTGGCCAGATGCACCTCGGCGGCACCGGCCTTCGGGAACATATCAAAAGCTTCGTCGGGC
>CAZZAU010000063.1:0-1350 GCA_964652725.1 uncultured Dehalococcoidaceae bacterium
GGAAGAACTCCTGGTCCTCAACGCTGAAAGTGAAGCTGGTCCCGCAATCGGAACACTGGATGGACTTGTCCTGAAAACTCATTAGATGCCCTCCTCTCTTTGTTACTAGTCTGAGTTCGGGTCATCCAACGCTCAAGAATGCTATGCAGCTTCCGGGAAGCTTGTTATAACCTAAACTTCAACCTTTTTCAGTATAGCACAGTAATAACAGTATTGCAATCAGTTGTCAGCACGGATTCATTCTCCCGCCGCAGAACTCCATGCGGGTAGCTTCCGCGCATAAAACTTCTTCCCATGGTACTCCAGTTCCACGAGGCTGCCGTCGTTGACCAGCCGCTGCACAACTCCTTGACTACCGCCTGCCCGGTCAAGCAGTTCCACCACCGCCTCCTCTCTCATCGGATGTACGGCCGTAATGCTCAATAAATCCTGAATGACGTTACCGGTAGAAGCGAAGACGTTTCCTTCATAACCTATCAGATATTCAACACGGCCCAGCTTGTTGCTCAACGTCTGGTAGGCGGCATTTAACGCCTGTTCGCTGGCGGGTTGTACCCATTCCGCCGGTGGCCTTGTCGGAATGGCCAGATATGCTGTGGCAGGGTTCAGTTCAGCCAGGAAGTCCGCTATCTTGCCGACCTCAGAAGCACTATCGTTAACATCCCTGATGAGCATGGTCTCGGTGGTGAGTTCTCCCTGATATGACCCGGCAAAACGGAGCATTCCGTCAAGAATGGTGTCCGCCTCCAGATGAGCGTGGGGCCTGTCCACCTTGTGCCAGATGCCAGGGGTCACGGCGTCAACTTTCAGGCAGACCCAATGAGCCCTCTCCAGGTCCCGGCGCACATCTTCGCGCCAGACCAGTGAAGCGTTGGTGATAACCGCAACCTTTATACCCGCTGGCCGCAGAAGCTCGATTTCTCTGCCCAGGTTAATATCCAGGGTGGGTTCTCCATCAGGCACGAAAGCAAGATAATCTACGGATTCATCGCTTTCTCTGAGTTCCCTGACCCTCTCCCTGACGGTGCGGGACAGTTCCAGTGGTTCGTAGAAAGCCTCTCTCCCGGTTTGCCTGTGTGCGGTGCGGCCTAACTGACAATATATACAGGAGTAGGAGCATCTCTTGGGTGGAATGTTGTTTATTCCCAGGCTGCGGCCCAGCCTGCGCGACGGTACCGGGCCAAAAACAACAGAACCGGTCAATACCACGCTTGCTCCTTGTTATGTTAAGTCCTTTTCCGGGAGTTCTCGTCCATGCCGGCATAGTCCCGTATAGCTGCTTTCAGCGTATTTGCCGCAAGGAGGGCACAATGCTTACTCTCATCAGGCAGCCCTCCCAGAGCAGCGAGT
>CAZZAU010000063.1:1360-8415 GCA_964652725.1 uncultured Dehalococcoidaceae bacterium
CTTGTTGGTTGATTCGTTGTGCCTCATTGATGCTCTTGCCGCTGGCCAGCCAGGTAACAATACTTCCGGAAGCGATTGTAGTACCACATCCATCGGTCATGAAGGTACACGCAACGATGGTGCCCTCATCATCATTCGTATCATCTCTGTTATCAACCCTGACCCAGATTTCCATCGTATCCCCGCAGGGTCCGGTAACTCTGGCAAAGCCGTCCGCCCCTTTCATTTCCCCCAGGTTTCTGGGATTCATGGCGTGGTCGATTACCGTTTCAGAGTAGATTCTGCCAGCAGCACTCAGGATCAGGTCCTGTAGTTCCTCATATTCTTCAAGCATCCGCCCCCGCCCCCTTTATTTCACACCCGCCAACACAGCTTCGATAAGCGATTCGCCGAGCCTGGCCACGACCTCGCCATCATAGCATTCGATATTCCCTTCATCGCAAAGCCTTGCCATCTCCGGGTCTATCGGCAGCTGTCCCAGCAACGGAGCCTGTGCCGCCCTGGCCATTCGTTCAGCCTTACTCTTGCCAAAGACATCTATCTTTTTATGTATCTCCGGCACATACAGATAGCTCATGTTCTCCACCACACCCAGAAGAGGCTTCTGCATTTGCCGCACCATTTTCACCGCTTTGTTGACTATCATTTCAACCAGGTCCTGAGGAGTGAAAACGATTACCACCCCGGAAACCGGGAAGGACTGCATCAGGGTCAACGGCGCATCCGCGGTACCCGGCGGCAGGTCCACAATCAGGTAGTCAAGCCTGCCCCACAACACCTCCTCCCCGAACTGCTTGATAGTGTTGCCGATTAGAGGGCCGCGCCAGATAACGGCATCGTCTTCGCTAGGCAGCAGGAGATTGATGGACATAACCCCGATGCCGCATCTGGATAGCACGGGCAGTATCCCGTTTTCGTTGCCGCTTGGCGGAACCCTGATGCCGAACATCCTGGGTATGCTCGCCCCGGTAATATCGGCATCAAGGATGCCAACTTCAAGGCCTTTTCGCTTCAGAGCGACGGCAAGCAAACTCGATACCAGAGACTTGCCCACCCCTCCCTTGCCGCTCATCACCGCGATGATGTGGTCAATCCTGTTGAGCTCTTTTGCTTTGACACCGCCGTATTCGACGGCCACTGCCCTGACTTCCGGCAGCTTTCCAACGGCTTCACAAACTCCGGTCTTGACCCAGTCCTGGGCCCCAGGAACCAACCCGGTAGAGGCCAAAGCGATGTTTACCTCGCCGCCGGAGATGGTCACCTCCCGTACCAGGTTCAGCCCCACAATACTGCGCCCGGCAGCCGGCACCAGTACCGCTTCCAGACTCCTGATTACTTGTTCCTTCGTTACCATGCGCTTTCCTCCCGTCCGGACTTCTCAATGGTCGCAAACATTATCGCCGGTTGAGAGACTGCCGTTAAGATGGTTGAGCACCGCCTTTTCCGGGTCGGTCTCCAGTGCGCCCACCACTACATTGACGCCATGGCTGGCAAAGAGGTTCCGCGCATTCATGCCCATGCCTCCGGCTATAACACATTTCACCCCCAACCGGGCCAGCCAGGGGGGAAGCAGCCCGGGCTGATGCTCCGGCGTCGGGACGAGCTCCTTCCTGACTATCTCTTTCTTCGCCTCGTCCACATCAATCAAGGCAAATTGCTGGCAATGGCCAAAGTGCGCGCACATCGTCCCATCGCTAACCGGTACCGCGTATTTCATCCTGACCTCCGCTTTTCATATTTATTCCCTGACCCGGTTTTGTACGACACGGTTTTGTACTCAGTCTGTAACTGACATTTTGAACTTGCACTGTTCATCCTTTTACTTTATCTTTCATCATTGCGCAGACGTCCTTCCAGAGCCTCTTTATCTCCAGGGAGACATCACCATCCGCGTATTTCACCACCGGCACCCCCCTGACCAGGGCCTCGGTCACTACATTGTCAAACGGAATCCTGGCGACTACTTCGGTGTGCTGGGCAGCACAGTAGCTCTCTATCTTCTGAGCGTTGTCCTGGTTGAGGCCATATTTGTTGATGCATACCACCGCCGGAACGCCGAAATAGCGGCAGACAGCGAGCACTCTCTCCAGGTCATGGATTCCCGAAAGCGTGGGCTCGGTTACCAGAAGGGCCAGACCCGCACCGGATAGCGATGAGATTACCGGGCAGCCGATGCCCGGCGGTCCATCGGTCAGGATATAGTCCAGGCTCTGCTCCCCGGCGATTCGCTTTGCCTCCTGCCTCACCCGGGCAACCAGCTTTCCCGAGTTCTCCTGGGCGATACCCAGCCGCGCGTGCACCAGCGGCCCATATGCCGTCTCCGAAACGAACAGGTGCCCGGATAGGTTTTCCCTCATGGTAATGGCTTCAGCCGGGCATATATGAGAACAAAAACCGCACCCTTCGCATGATACGGCGTCTATCCTGAAATTTTTGATTGCATCAAAGCGGCACAACTCCTGACACAACCCGCACTCGGTGCACATTTTCGGGTTGATACAGGCTACCTGACCGCTCCAGAACTCGGTGTCCTGCTCTACGGAAGGATTGAGAAGCAGATGAAGGTCGGCAGCATCAACGTCGCAATCGGCCAGCACCTTTGCTTCCGCCAGAGCCGCCAGCGAGCCGACTATGCTGGTCTTGCCGGTGCCACCTTTACCGCTCAGTACCACTATTTCCATTATTTCTTTCATCAATTATCTCCCCAATACCCTCAAAAAGCTGGCGAAAGGCTCTCTTCCATTGCGGCATGCCCTCCACCAGAGCAACGCCCCGTGAGTAGAGGCGGGCGATTTCCGTGTCCAGCGGAATAGTGAGCAAAACGGGCACCTTCTCTCTGCGGCAGTACTCTTGCACGCCGGCATCGCCCACACCGGCCCGGTTGAGAACGACTCCGCAGAGTATGCCGAGTTCTCTCACCGTTTCGACAGCCAGGACAAGGTCGTTGAGGCCAAACGGTGTTGGCTCCGTTACCAGAAGAGCGAAGTCGCTGCCTTTCACGGCCTCCACCACCGGGCAAGCCGTCCCGGGCGGTATATCTCTGATGACTACGCCGCCCTCATTCGCCAGCTTCTTCAATTTGCGAATAACCGGTGGCGCCATCGCCTCGCCAACAGCCAGTACGCCGTGAGTAAAACTGATGCCGTCCGAGTGTCCCCACTCCACAACGCCCGTTTGCCGCGGCTCTTCAGAGATTGCTTTTTCCGGGCAAAGATAGCTGCATGCGCCACAACCGTGGCAAAGCTGGGGAAAAGTAAGCACGTGGTCACCCAGCACGGCGATGGCATTATAGACGCACACCCGGGCACATTTGCCACAGCGGGTACATTTGTTCTCCGCCACCACGGGCACCTGTATACTGACCGGCTCGCTGCCGGTAATCACCGGTTTGAGCAGGATATGAGCGTTAGGCTCCTCGACATCGCAGTCGAGAAGCGTGACCTTATGGCTGTCTTTCAGGGACAGAGCAAGGGACGTGGCGACCAGTGTCTTGCCTGTCCCGCCTTTCCCGCTGGCGACCGAGATAATCATCTTATTCTCTGACCATCCCGGTTCCGCACCTGGGACATTTCACGTTGTAGCAGGGTGTTCCCTGCCGGTGGGGCACCTTTTCCCCGCATCCCGGGCAGACACAGTGCCCGCCGGGACCGGCCCCCGGCCGCGTGCCTCTCATCCGGCCGCTCCGCTGCGCCGCATCGCGCGGCGGCCCGGTTCCATCTCCTCTTGGCATTTTGCACCTCCCCCCTAATCGGACTCGTTCACTTTTCGCAATAGCAGGCTTACATGCCCCTCCGCCGGCCCATACCACGTCCACCTCCCCGGCCGAAGCCGCCTCCCATGCCAGTGCCCATGCCAAAATGGTCCGGCACGTTAGCCTGCTGAGCAGCCGCATAGCTGCCCCGTTTGTACTCTGCAAGGGCGTCTTTCACATTCCCGGAAACGCCGGTGATGACTTTGATACCGGCCGAGGACAGCACCTGGTAAGCGTTGGGGCCGCAGTTACCGGTGAGCACCGCCTCCACCCCCTTGCCGGCTATCATCTGCGCCGCCGAGATGCCCGCCCCGCCCGATGCCATGGCGCTGGCGTTATCCACAACCTCAAACTGCATGGTAGCCGGGTCAGCAATGATGAAATACTGGCACCGTCCGAAGCGCGGGTCTATCCCGGCATCAAGGGTTGGGCCTGCGGCGGAGATTGCTACTTTCATGTCTTCCTCCTCATAAGATATTTGATGTTTCTATTCCGTGTTCTCTGCGCTCTCGGTTCCGGCGTTGCGGTCTTCCCTCTGCTCCAGAGCCCGCCGCCTCACCGCTGCCCGGCTCCGGGAGCCACCTGCTGGCAAGGCCGCAGATTACTTCCACCTCCAGCCTGCAAAAAACAGCCAGTGTCCCTGGAGGCTCCCCTCCTGCTGCCGCTCCGGATGGAACCTCTCCACCGGGCCACCATGAGAAGTCTATTTCCCTTCTCCGGCAAGCTCTTTGACTCTGGCATCAATTTCCTGCAGCGTCCTCCTCAGTGCGCGGGCCTCCTCTTTCAGAAAATCAATTTCCTGTTCACGAGTCGCCGCGGCTGGAAAAGCATAGCCGTACTCCGCCCGGCGGGGAGCGGCGTATGGCCGCCGCGCGGTCCTCACTCCGTAAGGGTTGCAAAAACCCCTTCCCCCTCCCGTCATCGGCCCCATTCCCCGAGGTCCCGTACCATCAAATCCCGGCATGATGCACCTCCTTTACTGTTTCCCTTCTTCCGCCCCGGTATTTGCCCGGTGGCTCCGGCGCGGCGCCGGCCATACCACTTCTGATACGGCACCGCGGCCGCGTATATCTCAGGCGTCCAGCTCACGCATCCTGGACTCTATTTCCTCGAGCCGGCTTTTTACCGCCTCGGCCTGGCCCTTCAGATAGTCAAGCTCCTCTTCTTTGCCCACCGGAGCAGAGAAAGGCCCGTATCCGGCCCGGCCTCCGGCCGGCGACTGGTAAGGCGGCGCCCCCGCACTCCGGAAATAGTAGCCGCACCTGGGCAAGCCTCCCCTGCCCAGCCCCACGTAAGGCCAGGGAGGAGAACTACCCCGAAAACCAAAGCCTCTGCCGCGGCCCAAATTGGGCCGAGAACCGACTCCCCGTCCAAATCCGTTAGGCATTTTTGACCTCCTTATCTTGATTTACCTTGCTGCCATCCTTTTCTGGTCATGGTAAGCTTTCGGACCCCTTTGACCTGCCGGTACGTGGCGCCCTCGCTGACACAGCGAAGGGCCAGTTCAAAGTCAATAACCGTTGTGCCTGACACGGCATCAATACCATAGTCGAAGAGCACCGGCGACAGCGGAGCGGTACCTCCGAGGACCACTACGTAGGCGCCAGGACTGCACAGCTCCAACAGTTTCTCGATAGTGTGATTGATAAAGGCGGTGCCAGTAATGCCTACCACGTCGGCCTGCGGAATGAGCCTGTCCGCTTCTGTCTCGGCGAGGTCTCCTTCCCGGGGGTTCTTCTCTATCACCCACAGTTCCCTGACAGTCTCGCGGAGCCGGGAGGTGAAAGGGAAATGGCCGACGACGGCAACTGCCTTGCCTTCTCCCTGTTCGGCAATAAGGTCGCCGGCATTGCGCTCGATGCAGCGTGTTTCGTCGATGTCAATCAGTGAGTTTATGGTCGCCATGCCGATGGCAGCTTCATGCAAACTCTGTGATCCGGCCAGTTGCGAGAGGGTTATCGCATCTTTTCGCAACAGCAGGCCGGGTTCGGACACCGGAAATGTACCACAATCACCGTGATGAGCGCCCCCATAATGCGGCGTAGATGCCAGCCCGCAGCCGCGTGTGAGCACCGCCGTCTGGAAAGGCCCCTGGCGGATGTCTCTTACCGCCGCCTCAATATTTAAAGCTGAAAGCAGGTCTTCAAGTATTTTGAACACGGCCAAGCCTCCCGTGACGTTCTCTCCGTCCACTTCTGCCAGGCCCCGTGCCCAGTGCAAAAAGCGGCATAATGCTGGGCGTCTCACACCTGGGACAGAACTCGGGCGGACTGGTTATCATCGTTTCGAAGGGCACCTCCCACTCATGGCCCTCGAGACACCTGAAGCGGCGAACCGCCATCTCAAATTTGCCGCCCTCAATACGTATTGCCTTTCCGTTGAGCAGGGCATCGGCTATCTTCCGCCGGGCTGAATCCAGCAGGCGGGAAAAAGTGGTCCTGGAAATGTTCATCTTCCCGGCACAGGTCTCTTGCTCCAGTCCTTCCAGGTCTTTAAGGCGGACCGCCTCGACTTCTTCGACGAGGAGGTTGACCTCCCCCAGCTCGGCCGTCCGTACTCCGGCCGGTTTGAAGTAAGTTATATGCGGTATGAAGTTGACCTTGCGCCACAGCTGCCGCCTTCCCAATCAAGCCCCCTCTTCTTTTGCACCTTAGTCCATAATTTAGTTATTTTGCTCATATGTCCTTAATTAAAATATAGTATTTTTGATGCTTTGTCAAGAGC
This sequence comes from uncultured Dehalococcoidaceae bacterium, assembly GCA_964652725.1. Lineage (GTDB taxonomy): Bacteria > Chloroflexota > Dehalococcoidia > Dehalococcoidales > RBG-16-60-22 > CAZZAU01. The sequence goes on from CAZZAU010000063.1 coordinate 7,836, forward strand.
CGGCTTTCGCCCGGTTGCGGAACTTGCTGACTGCTCCACTGACCTTGCCCCGCCCTCGGCCATCCATAGTATAATTGAAAGGTACGGAGACCGGGCGAGCCTCGCCCCCGGCGTACTGACGGGAGGCAAGAAAGATGTCCCCACAGCAAATTCCTCCGCATATCTGCGTCATTTTCGGCGTGCTGGGAGACCTCTCCCGCCGCAAACTGCTGCCCGCCCTCTTCAAGCTCTCCACCGGCGCAGGCCTTGAAGGAAACCGCATATTTCTGGGCGTTGACACCGATGACAAGCTGGACGATGAGAAGTTCCGCGCCTGGGCACGCCGGGTGCTATCCGCCTCCGGCCTGCCGGTCGAAGAGCAGCTATCCCGCTGGTGCGAAGAGCGCCTGTACTATCACTGCATCGGTGATGAGAGCCCTGCCGCCTACCGGGCGCTGGCCGCCCGCGTGGAAGCCCTGGAGCAGAAGGCTGACCTTCCCGGCAACCGCATCCTGTATCTGGCATTGCCCACGGATGTGGTACCCGGCGTGGTGACCGGCCTGGGCGAAGCCGGAATGAACCGGAACCGCGGCTGGACGCG
>CAZZAU010000064.1:0-8407 GCA_964652725.1 uncultured Dehalococcoidaceae bacterium
AGGCTGGAGACCGTGACAGTATCCTCCTGGGCATCCAGCTGGCGGGCGCAGGCCGGCAGGAGCTGGAGTTCTACACCAGGTCATTGCAGAAGGTGCACGCCGGAGACAGGATAACAGTCGCCTATGCCAACGGCGTCGAGAAGAAGTACGTGGTGAAAGGGGTGTTCTACACCGAGTACATCCAGAGCGACCTCCAGGCCTTCGTCCCGGAGAAAGAACTGAGCGCGGTAAGCCTGCTGGACCGGCGTCATGCCGCTTCCATCCATGTCAGGACGGCGCCAGGGGCGGACGCGGGGGCCATCGCCGCGCGGATAGCCAGCCTGCGCGACGATATTGACGTCTTCACCTGGGAAGACTATGCCGGCATCGTGCGCAGTATGACGGACAGCTTCAGGGTCATCAACACCATACTGGACGGGGTCAATCTCCTCATCGCCGCCGCCACCATCTTCATCGTAACCTACATAGACGTGACCAACCGGAAACGGCAGATAGGCATCCAGCGCGCCATCGGCATCACCCCTGCCGCCATTACTGCGGCCTATGTGCTGAGGGCCGTGTTCTACGCCGTTATCGCTGCCGTCCTGGCGAGCCTGCTGTTTGTCCACCTGGTAGTGCCCCTCGAAGCGCGGCACCCCTTCCACTTCCCCCTGGGGGACGTCTATCTGACCGCCACCCGCGCCAATATGGCGCGCACCGCCCTGATACTGCTCGGGGCCGCATTCGTGGCCGCCCTTCTGCCGGTGCGGGCCGCGGTCAGGACAAAGATCCTGGACGCCATCTGGGGCTGAACGCTTCCGGCGGCAGGCGGGTCAGCGCACCAGCTGCTGCGCTCCGTAGAAGAAGCGCGGCGGCCGGAGCCGGTGCCAGACCTCATCGCAAACGGCAAGCTCCTCCGCGGTGAGCTTCACCTCGGCGGCGCCGACGTTCTCTTCGAGCTGCTGGATGGAGGTGGCCCCGGAAATCACGGAGGTTATCCTGTCATTGTTGAGCACCCACGCCAGGGCAAACTGGGCCATCTTCCGGCCATGCTGCCCGCTGACTTCCTTGAGCCGGGCCACCGCCTCGAAGTTGTCCGGCAGCCAGTAGCGCTGGCTGTACATTTTACCCTGCAGAACGTTGCCGAACCTGGTGTCCTCGGGCGGCGGTTTGCCCGGGTCGTGCTTGCCGGTGAGCAGACCGGCGGCCAGAGGATTGTACACGCAGACCCCCACGCCCTCATTGCTGCACAGGGTCAGGAGTTCATCTTCGATGCCCCGGGTAAGCAGGTTGTACGGAGGCTGGGTGCAATCAAAGCGTGCCAGGTTCAGGACATCGCTCACCCAGAGCGACTTACACAGCTGCCAGACCAGGTAGTTCGAGCAGCCCAGGTAGCGCACCTTGCCCTGGTGCACCAGGTCATCGAACGCGCGCAGGGTCTCATCGATGGGGGTGGCGGTGTCCCAGCGGTGGGCGTAGTAGATATCGATGTAGTCCGTCTGCAGGCGGCGCAGACTGTCTTCCACCTCCCGCATAATGTGCCGCCGCGAGCAGCCAATGTCATTGATGCCCGGCCCGGACTGCCAGCTTCCCACCTTGGTGGCCAGCACCACCTGGTGGCGCGTCTTTTTGAGCGCCTTGCCCACGATTTCCTCGGTGCGCCCGTCCACGTACTGGTCCGCGGTATCGATGAAATTGATGCCAGCATCCAGGGACCAGTCCACCAGCTTGATTGACTCCGCCTCGCCGACCTGATTACCGAAGGTCATGGTGCCGAGGCATATCTCCGAGACCATCAGCCCCGTCCTGCCCAGCTTACGGTATTTCATACGTCCTCCTATTCTTTATTCTCTCCATTTCTCTGGCCATCTTTAGTCAGGGGCAGGGAGAAGAAGAAAGTGGAGCCTTGCCCCGGCTCTGATTCCATCCGGATAGTGCCGCCGTGCGCCTCCGCCAGGCGGCGGCATACCATGAGGCCCAGGCCCACCCCCCTGTCCCGCACCGACTTCGCTTCCTCCAGGCGCTGGAACGGAGCGAACAGCTTGGCCTGCTGGGACCGGGAGATGCCGATGCCGCGGTCGGCGACGCCGACAACCAGAAAATCGCCGTCCTTCCTGGCAAACGCCTTTATCTCGCCGCCCGGCGGCGAATACTTGACGGCGTTTTCCAGCAGGTTATAGATGATGCGCTCCACCCGGATGGGGTCTGCCTTTACAGGCGGCAACGCCGCCGGCAGTTCGACGGTGAAGGCGTGTGCAGGGGCCTGGGGTTTTATCTTGTCCACCGTGCGCCGCAGCAGCGCGCCCACATCCACCTCCTCGGCGTTCAGGAAAAGCCGCTCCGCCTGCGCCCGGGAAAGCTCCAGCAGGTTGCCCAGCAGATGGTTGAGCGCCTCCGCCTCCAGAGAGGCATCTTTAACCAGCCCCCGTATGTCCTGCGGGTCCAGGCGCTCCCACTCGCTGTGGACCGTGCTCAGCGCCCCGATGACTACCGTGAGCGGCGTGCGCAGTTCGTGAGACACCATGCTGGTGAACTCGTCCTTGAGCTGGTCCAGTTTCTTGCGCTCGGAGATGTCCCGGGCATAGACCAGGATGCGGTCCAGCTCTCCCCCCGGCCCGAACAGCCCCACCATCTTGGTCCACAGCGGCACACTCCGGCCATCCGGTCTGGCGGCGCTCATCTCCAGCTCATAGCCCCGCTCCCGGAGAAGCCGCTGGCGGAACTCTTCCACCTCCTTCACGGACACCCCGAAAGTGAAGTCCTTGATATCTCTGCCTCTGACTTCCTCCCGGCCGCGGCCAAGAAGTGCGCACATGGTATCGTTGGCATCTATGACGCGCCCGCCCGGCTCCAGGGCGATGATGCCGTCCGGAGACGCCTCAACCAGGGTGCGGTAGTTGGCCTCGGACTGCTCCAGGGCCAGCTCCACCCACCGGCGCCCCGTGGTGTCAACCAGGGATAGTACCAGCCCCTGCACCCTGCCCGAGGCGTCCTTTATGGGTATCAGGCTCCAGTCCCAGTAAGTGATGCCCCGCCACGGCTGGTCCGCGAACTCAAAGGGTTTGTCACGGTAGGTCACCGGCTCGCCGCTGTCACGCACCTCCCGGAATATCCGCTCGTTTTCCTCATCCGGGAACATGGCGAAATGTTCCTTCCCGATGAGCTCTTCCGCGCTGTGGCCGGAACCACTGGCATACATGGAGTTGACCCTGACGAATTTCAGGTCGCGGTCCAGGTAGGCCAGGTGGGTGTCCGTGTTCTCCATAATGGTCTCGAGGAGTTCCTTTTCTGCGGTCAGTTCCCGTTCCGCCCGTTTCTGGGCGGTAATGTCGCGCAGGAAGACGAAGAAGCGGCCCCCATGCAGCGGCAGGAAGTTGGTGCTGACCTGCACGTCCATCAGGCTCCCGTCTTTGCGCCGGTGGCGGGTCTCGAACAGGTCGCTGCCCCGCTCGATAACCCGGCTCATATGCCGCGCCGTCTCATCCCGAGTTTCCGCCGCCTCAACATCAAACACGGACATTTGCAGCAGCTCCTGCCGGGAGTAACCGGTCATACGGCAGTAGGAGTCATTCACCTCCAGGAACCGTCCCTCCAGGTCCGTAATCCAGAAGCCATCCAGGGCCGTCTCGATGATGCTGGCGTACTTTACCGCCTCGGCGCGCACCGCTTCCTCCGTGCGCTTCCTCTCCGTGATATCCCGCAACACCTCCAGCTTGGAAATGCTGCCGTCAGGATTATACAGAGGCGCATCAAGCACGTCATAGGTGTGCCCCGTCTTTTCCTCGCGGGCTTCCCGGCGCACGGTCTCGCCCCGGAACACGGCCTCGTTCCTGCATTCAGGACACGCGGTCTCCCGGCCCCACAGGTACTGGAAGCATCTCCTGCCCGTCACCGGGCCCAGTCGGGCAAGCAGAACCGGGTTGACATACAGCAGGTCGTGGTCCCGGCCAACGATGATGACGCCATCCGGCATGGCGTCCAGGATGCGGGCGAGTATCTGCCTGTCCGCGGAAATCAGGGCCTCCTGCGCTCCGGGCAGGGCCGGGCCCGGCAGGAGAGGTTCTTCCATATGTGCGCACATTCTCCCGGCAGGAAAGTCCTGCCTCAACAGGATGATATTTTTATTCTAGTTTTGGACGGGACTTTCGTCAAGGAAGCGGGCGATTGATTGACAACGAGGCCGATTACAGAATATTATTTAGCGACCATGATAAAGACATTCCGCGTCCTCCTGGTAGACGATGAAGACCGCATCCTGAACTTTCTCCGGGCCAAACTGACGGCAACCGGTTATGAGGTGCTCACCGCCGGGAACGCCCGGGCGGGGCTGGAGGAGGTGAAGGCCCGGCATCCGGACCTGATGGTGCTGGACCTGGTTATGCCCGGAATGGACGGTTTCGAGGCCCTCAGGGAGCTGCGCAGCTTCTCCGGCATCCCGGTCATCATCCTCAGCGCCAGGGGTAGCGATACGGACAAAATCAGGGGCCTGATGACCGGCGCCGATGACTATCTGGCCAAACCCTTCAACCCAGACGAGCTCATCGCCAGAATCGAGGCGATGAGGCGCCGGCTGGAACCGGAGACGGGGAGGACGATGCCGGAACCCGTCACTCTGGGCGACAAGACCGTGGACTTTGAGAGGCGGCAGGTATGCGCCGGCCACCAGGAGATAAAGCTGACGCGCATCGAATGGCTGCTGCTGAACGAACTGGCGCGCAACGCCGGGCGGCTCATGCTCTACGATGACCTCCTGACCAGGGTGTGGGGGCCTGAGTACCGCAACGATGTTCAATTGCTGCGCACCTGGATAAACCGCCTGCGGAAAAAGCTGGAGGAGGACCCGCACCAGCCCAAGCTCATCCGCACCGTGCCCAAGACCGGCTACATAATCGACAGCTCCCTCTAGCTCCCTCCCCCCTCGCTCAAAATGTTATTCTTTTGCAACTTTTTGCTGCCCCATTTTATTACTTTTTGATATCCCCCTCGGTACAATGGTACCAGTTTTCCTGCCGGGAGGGGCCATGGTTACGACATCAGTTAAAGACCTGACGGAAGCCGGTAACGGCAAGTATTCCCGTCTTCTGGACGAGGTAGTGGTTTTCTGCCCGCATTGCAAGACGCTGGAAACGCTCACTTTAAGCCGGGACAGGCTGACCACAAACCGCAAATTCAGTCAGACAAACGGGCGGGTCTATCACAGCTGCGGCTCGGCTGAACCCTGCCGCCTGTACCGCATCGGCTAATTATCCGAAAGCAGCCTTTATGAAACGGACTATGTGTGCTACGCGTGCCAGGAAACCAGCAGCCGGGGGAAGGATGCGGCAGCGCCCGGGGGCGGCGCCGCGGTACCCGGACGAGGGCGTGGCTATGGATGAGACCCTGCGGCGCCTGAGAACGGCGGAGCTGAGCCTGATGGAGCTCACCCGCAGGGCCGTCCGGAACATGGATAACCTGACTGCGGTCCGCAGGCACCGGGCAACAAGATAGGGAGAGGAGGAAAAGTCATGAACAAGGTGCTTGCCATAGTACTGGCAGGCGGCCAGGGCAGAAGGATGGATGTCCTCTGCCGCACCAGACCCAAACCGGGGCTTCCCTTCGAGGGCATGTTTCGGGTCATCGATTATACCCTCAGCAACTGTGTGAACTCCCGCGTCAGCACCATCGCGGCGCTGGTTGACCACCTGCGCGAAGAAATGACCGGCTACCTGACGCAATGGCACGCCGCCAACTCCCGGTTCAAGCAATTCCATATTCTGCCGCCGCGCTCCGGCTCCTACCGGGGCACCGCTGACGCAGCCTTCCAGAACCTTGACCTGATAGCGCAATCAGGAGCGGAGCACATCCTGGTGCTCGCCGGCGACCACGTTTACCGTATGGACTACGGCCGCATGCTCGCCTTTCACGAAAAGAGCCGGGCTGACGCCACGGTAGGGGTGGTGCCGTTGCCCCCCGGCGAGGCCCACCGTTTCGGCATCGTGCATGCCAATGCCGGGGGCAGAATCACCGGGTTCGAGGAGAAGCCGCCCTTCGCCCGGAGCAACCTTGCCTCAATGGGCATCTACCTGTTCAAGAAAGACGTCCTCCTGAAGCACCTGGTGCAGGATGCCGCCAATCCTGCCTCGCGCCATGACTTCGGTTACGCCATAATGCCCCAGCTTATCAAGACCGAACAGGCCTTCGCCTACCAGTTCAAAGAATACTGGCGGGACATCGGCACCACCGAAGCCTACTACGAGGCCAATATGGAGCTGCTCCCCGACCACAGAGCGGCGGTGAAGATGGACGGGAACCGTCCCTTGTACTCGGTCAGAAACCATCATACCGCGGCCAGCCAGGTCCAGCCGGGAACCGTGCACAACAGCATCATCAGCCCGGGGTGCGTGATAATGGGACGGGTGGAGAACTCCGTTCTCTCTCCGGGAGTCTGGGTGGACGAGCAGGCGGTGGTGCGCAACTCCGTGCTTATGGAAAACGTATCCGTGGGCTTCCACAGCCTTGTGGAGAATACCATCGCGGACGAGAACGCGCAGATTGGAGAGTACTGCTACGTCGGCTTTGGGGGCACGGGGAACGAACCGGAGAGGGAAATCACCATCCTGGGAAAGGAATCCACCGTGCCCCCGCATACCGCGGTGCGGCGCAGGTGCGTTGTCCTGCCCGGCGCCAGAGGCAACGATTTCGAAGCCGGAACCGTATCATCCGGCGCGGTCGGCAGAAGAGATGGGAAGACGGCCAGGCAGGTCTGACCGGAGGACAGTTGAGCACCCGGGGCCTTCCGCTTACCTGCTGTGCAGATGGCACACGGCCGTGAAGGAGAGGCGGCCAGCCTTCTCCGGGGCGGACCCTGGGTGACGGGAGCGGACGTACTGAAAGGACAGCCGGAACTAATTGTGGCGCTCGAGGCGTCAGACCGGGTGAAGCTGGAGAGCTTAATCAGTGACCCTTGCGTGCTCATCAGCGGAAAATCTTCACGCCCGTCCGCGAAGAGCGCGCCGGGGAAAGGGAGAGATAATGGCACCGGATAGAGTGAACAGTACCGGAAACGGCTTTGCCGGTCTCCATCAAGGCGCACCCTCGGTGGTGCTGTGCTACCCCTACGGCCTGGTCTGCGAAGGGGCACGCCGCATCCTGACCGAGGCCGGATTCAAGGTGAGCGGACAGACGCAGAGCATATCAGACCTGCACCAGATGGTAATCAGGACCAAGCCGGACCTGGTGCTGCTGGACTGGGAGAAGGCCAGGGACAACCTGAACAAAATACATGACCTGGCCCGGGACCTGCCCAGGACCTCTATGGCCGTTTTGGTGCCCGCGGACGCGGCCGCAGTCCATCTGCAAAGCCTGGAGGCAGGTATCAGGGGTTACCTTTCCCTGAGCCTGTCCGTGGAGGACTTCGTGCGCTCGCTGCAAATGCTGAGCCGGGGAGACATCGTCATCTCGCGTGACGTAGTCAACCATATGCAGCTCAGCTCGGGGCAAAACCAGCCCCTGAAATGGAACGACGGCCTGAGCGACCGGGAAAGGGAGGTGCTGGGCCTGGTGGGCAGGGGGGCCACCAACCGGGAAATCGCCGAGGAGCTTATCATCTCGGAGCACACGGTGAAAGTGCATCTGCGCACCATCCTTAACAAGCTGAACCTGCAGAACCGGCAGCAAGCGGCGGCCTACGCGGCCAAAGAGGGCCTGCTTAAAGAGGCAGAAAAAGACGGCGACAGGGTGCTCGCCGGTCATTTTGGTTAGCAGGGAGGAAATGAAATGCTGCAAACCAAGAGCGTCGCCATTCTGGTGGAAGAAGACTTCGAGGACGTTGAGCTGGTGGAGCCGCTGAAGGTGCTGCGGGACGCCGGGGCCAGGGTGGTGCTGGTGGGCAGCGGCAGCAAGCAAACATACCACGGCAAACGGGGGCAGGCGGAGATAACGCCGGACACCACAGCAGACAAGGTCAAAGCGGCGGACTTTGACGCCGTCTTCGTGCCCGGCGGCTACGCCCCGGACAAGATGCGTATGCATGCCTCCATGGTGGCGCTGGTGAGGGAAGCCGCTCAGGCCGGCAAGACGGTAGCCGCCATCTGCCACGGAGCGCAGCTCCTTATCTCGGCGGACATCGTCAGGGGGCGCCGGCTCACTTCATGGCCCTCCGTGGCGGTTGACCTCAGGAACGCCGGGGCGGACTGGGTGGACCAGCCAGTAGTCCGGGACGGCAATCTCATTACTTCCCGCAAGCCGGCGGACATCCCCAGGTTCAACAAGGCCCTGCTGGAAGCTCTGAGCAGTTCCGGCAGCAAAGACTGAGTGAGGCCGGTTTGACGATGAAAGTAAAGATAGTGTTCTACAGCATGTACGGGCACATCTACCGGATGGCGGAAGCGGTAGCTGAAGGCGGCAGGGAGATGGAGGGGGCGGAGGTGCAGCTTCTGCAGGTTCCGGA
>CAZZAU010000065.1:0-8375 GCA_964652725.1 uncultured Dehalococcoidaceae bacterium
AGCCAGCGCAGGGCGCCCAATGCCTTGCTGGTGTCCACAATCACCGGGGTGGCCAGGTGGGGAATGGAGTTGTACGGCGTAAGCTCCACGCGCTTGGGGTCGATCATAATGAACCGGCAATCCACCGGGCTGTTGTCCAGCAGCAAACAGGCGATGACGGCGTTCAGGCAAACCGTCTTGCCGCTGCCGGTAGCCCCGGCGATGAGCAGGTGCGGCATACGGGAAAGGTCGGCGGCCACCGCCTCCCCGCCGGCCCCCTTGCCCAGCGCGATGGCCAGCTTCGAGCGCGCCTGTATCTTCTGAAAAGAGCTGGACTCGATGACGCTGCGCAGGCTGACCATGCTGATGTTTACATTGGGCACCTCGATGCCCACTATCGATTTGCCCGGCACCGGGGCCTCGATGCGGATGCTGGGGGCGGCCAGCGCCAGGGCCAGGTCATTGGCCAGCGAGGTAATCCTGTCCACCTTCACCCTAGTACGGGATACCTCCTCCTGGTAGACCTTCACCTCTCCGTTCTGGTCCCGCTCTTTTCTCTCCCGGAACTTCCTGTCCCAGCCCGGCTCCACGCCGAACTGCGTCACCGTGGGCCCGGCGTTTATCTGCACCACCCTGGCCTCCACCCCATAGCTGGCCAGGGCCTCCTCTATTATCTTGGCCCGGCGGACGTTGTCCGCCTCACTGAACTCTATCTCCGGCATCCGGTCCAGAATATCCATTGGCGGCAACCGCCACCCGTCCACCACCACCAGATTGGAAGCCTGCCCGTACTTCTTCCACACTTCCTCCGCCACCTGGCGCAGGTCCTTCGGCGGCGCGGGCTCTGCCCCGGCTTCCCTCTGCGGCGGCTGCAGGGCCGCTCTGGGCAGCGTCCTCTCCGGCCTCTCCGCTTCCAGCGGGATGGGCGGAGGTTTGCTCTCGAAATGGGGCCGCGGATGCAGCTCCACGGGGTGGGTCAAGGCTGCCTTCCGCTCTTCTTCCAGCTGCTTTTGCAAGTATTTGGGCACCTTTTCCGGCGGTCTGCGCAGGTGTGCGCCGAGCCAGGAGAAGAACCTGACCACCGCCCGCAACGTGGCCCGGGGTATCACCAGTACGATGCCCCCAATCACCAGCCCCACGATGCGCAGGATGCCCACGATGTCCGGAGCCGGATAATCGATGATTCTCCAGCCGAAGCTGCCGCCCAGGTCGAAGAAAGCCAGCACTCCCCAGGCGGCAAGGGCCAGAGCCGCGATTCCCAGCCAGCGATACAGCCGCACCACAAAGGACAGCAGCTTGCGCCGCCGCCACTGCACAATCACCACCACTACAGCTGCCAGTATGAACAGCAACCCCCAGCCGAACAGCTCTCCCAGCGCCTCCCGCTGCCAGTAGGCCAGCGATGCGGCCACCACCAGCAGAATCAGATACCGCCTCCGCCACAGGAAAGAGAACAGCCGGCCCGCGAAAGAGCGCCGCCGGAGGGGCTGCTTCCTTGAGGTCTGGTTGTTCGGCCTGGACTTCGTTCTGGACATAGCCTATACCTTGACCATGACGGGCAAAATCATGGGCCGGCGTTTGGTGCGCTCGTAGTAGAACCTGTTCAGAGCATCCTTCACCTTGGCGTTGACATAGCTCCACTCCGCCATCTTGCCACTGCCGTGGTCCAGCATGCGGCCCAGCATGTCCTTGCTTTCCTCGATCATATCCTTGAACTCTCTGGCATCAACAAAGCCGCGGGTTACGATGTCCGGCCTTCCCACCACTCTGCCTGTCTCCCGGCTGACCGCTATGATGGCCACCACGATGCCGTCTTTGGAGAGCATCCGCCGGTTGCGCAGCACCACCCCGCCGATATCCCCCACGCTCAGACCGTCCACATAAACGTTTCCCGAGCTGACCTTCCCATCCTTCCGGGCGGTCCGCGCCGTGATCTCCAGAACGTCTCCATCCTCCAGAACAAAGATATTGCCCTCGGGCACGCCCATCGAGCGCGCCAGTCTGGCATGTAGACAGAGGTGGCGGTACTCCCCGTGAATGGGCATGAAGTACCTGGGCTTGGTCAAACTGAGAAGCAACTTCAGCTCCTCCTGACTGCCGTGCCCGTGCACATGCACCCGGGCCAGCTTGTCATAGAGCACGTCCGCGCCCTGCCTGAACAGATTGTCCACCGTCCGGTTGACCACCGCCTCATTTCCCGGGATGGGCGTTGCCGACATCACAATGGTATCGCCGGGGTGGATGTGCACCTGGGGATGGTCCCGGTTGGCCATACGCACCAGCGCCGAGGTAGGCTCCCCCTGGCTTCCGGTGGTAATGAGGACCACCTTCTCATCCGGCAGCCCGCGGGCTTCTTCGATCCGCCCCAGAACGCCTTCAGGCGCCTGCAGATACCCCAGCTCCAGCGCCATACGCACCGTGGCCGTCATACTCCGCCCTACTATGAAAACCCGCCGCCCGTGCTTGGCGGCGGCGTCGATAACTTGCTGCACCCGCGATATAAGCGACGAAAAAGTGGTCACGATGACTCTGCCCCGGGCATCCGCCGTGACGTGGTCCAGCGTTTCGCCCACCACCTGCTCCGAGGGGGTGTAGCCGGGGACCTCGGCGTAAGTGGAATCTGACATCAGCAGCAGGACGCCTTCCGTCCCCAGCTGGGCCAGGCGGGAAAGGTCGCTCGAACGCCCCGTTACCGGCGTATAGTCCAGCTTGAAGTCTCCGCTATGGATGATGACGCCCAGCGGCGTGCGAATGACGAGGCCCATCGCATCCGGTATGCTGTGGCAGACGGAGAAGACCTCCACTGTGAACTGCCCCAGGGTCACCGGCTCGCCGGGCGTAACCTCCTGCAACCTGGCGTCACCGAGGGCTTTCCTCTCCTGGAGCTTGACGCGAATCAGCCCCTGGGTGAGCCGGCTGGAATAAATGGGCACTCTTAGTTGAGGGACTATGTAAGGCAGCGCGCCAACGTGGTCTTCATGACCATGGGTGACCACGATGCCCCGCACCTTTTCACGGTTTTCCAGGAGATAGTTGATATCCGGAATTACCAGGTCGATGCCCAGCATCTCTTCGCCGGGGAACATAAGACCGGCATCCACCACCAGTATGTCATCGCCATACTCAACGATGAGCATGTTCTTGCCAATTTCGCTCAGGCCGCCCAGGGGGATTATCTTCAGCTTTGCTTTGGACATGAAAGTGAACCTAAAACATGCTCAGTTGCTGCGGGCCGGGCTCGCCGTCGGTAATTTCTTCTCCGGAAGTCCGGGCGAGTATGACGGGAATGCGGCGCATATCAGCCTCGATGACCTGGCGCAGGCTCTGCTGGTGCAGCGCAGCCGCGGGATGGTACATGGCGAAATAGACCACTCCATCGCGCTCCTGCGCCGTACCGTGAATTTTGCTGATGCTCTTGCCGGAAAAGAATCTGGCCATAGAGTAGCGGCCGAGGGTTACTATCATCCTGGGCCGGATGGCTGCAATCTGCTGCTCCAGCCAGCCCTGGCAATTCTGCACCTCGCCGGGGAGGGGGTCCCGATTCCCGGGAGGGCGGCACTTTATCACGTTGGCAATGAACACCCGCTCGCGGCTAAGCCCTATGGAAGCGAGCAACTGCTCCAGGTACTTGCCCGCCGTACCCACGAAGGGACGCCCCTGCTGGTCTTCGTGCCAGCCCGGCGCCTCGCCGATGAACATAATCTCCGCATCTTCCGGCCCTTCGCCGGGCACAGCCCTGTTGCGCTGTCTGGCGATATCGCATTTCTGGCACCGGGCAATCCCTGCCGCCAGCTCGCTCAAACTGGACATCTCATTCGCCGGTTCCGTTCAACTTGATTTGTGATTATGATAGCACTACCAATATGTCAAGTCAATCCAGAAAGCTGCCTTGCGAGCAGACAGAACCGGCAAAGAACCAGTTGCCAGATGGGTCCCTGGCAGGGACGGTAACCTGCCTTTGCCTCCGGAAAGACCGTCTCCCCGTTTGCAGAAAGGCAGCGGGGAATCCTGTTTCCGGCGCCGGCATCAGGCCCGGACGCGGGGCAAGACCGTGCGCAGGGCGGAGATCACTTTCTCGATGTCCGTCTCGGTGACCCAGCCCAGGTGCCCGATGCGGAAAATTCTGCCCTGCAGGCTCTGCTGCCCGCCGGCCAGGACTATCTGGTGCTCTTCCCGCATTATTTTCAGCAGCCTGCTCACGTCAAGCCCTTCTCCGGAGATCGCCGTTACCGTGTTGGAAGCGAAGGCCTCGTCAGCGAAAAGGGAAAGCCCCAGTGACTTCGCCCCCTCCCGGGCCGCCCTGCCCACCCGGGCGTGGCGGGCGAAGATATTTTCCAGTCCCTCTTTCAGCATCATATCCAGCGCCACGGTGAGGGCAAACACTATGGACACGGCGGGCGTCCACGGCGTCTGCCCTATTTCCAGGTAGCGCTTGGCCCTGGCGAAGTCCCAGTTGAAGCGGGGCATCTTCGCCCGGCTGTGCGCCTCCCAGGCTTCGGCGCTGACGCTGACCATGGCCATGCCGGGAGGCACCATCCATCCCTTCTGGGAACCGGTAACCACCACATCGCAGCGCCATTCGTCCACGGGCAGATTGATGGAGCCCATACTGCTGATGCCGTCCACCAGCAGCAGCTTACCGGCCTCCTTGACAACAGCGCTGATGGCGCCCAGGTCATTGGTGACGGCCGTTGAAGTCTCATTGTGGGTCACCAGCACGGCCCTGACTTCCGAATCAGCCTGAAGGGCGCGCTTCACCTCGCCGGGGTCCGCCACCCGCCCCGGCTCGTATTTGAGCGAGGTCACCTCCGCGCCGAACTCCCTGGCGATGGTGCCGAACCGCTCCCCGAAGACGCCCACCTCCACGGATAACACCCTGTCTCCGGGCGACAGTGTATTGACGATGGCCGCCTCCAGACCGCCCGTTCCCGAGCAGGTGAGCAGGTAGAGGTCGTTTTTGGTCTGGAAGATCTGCTTCAGTTTGTCCGTAACCTCGTGCAGCATCTTGCCGAACTCTGGCCCGCGGTGGTTTATCATCGGCCAGGCCATGGCCTTGAGCACTGCCTCAGGACAGGGGGTTGGCCCCGGTATGCGCAGCTGTCCCATATTGCTCACCTCGATCATTTATTTGGGGGTTAATCCGTCACTATTCTGATAAACCGGCGTTTGCCGACCTTGATAAGGCTGCCACTTTTTAAAGCTACTCCATATTTTATTATGTCAGGGTCTGCAACAATATCAATTCTCTTCCCATCAATACTTACAGCCCCTTGAGCAATCAGCCTATCAGCCTCACTACGACTCTTAGCTAATTTTGTCTCACATAAGAGTTGAGGAACTGATACAAACCATTCCGCCGTCTCGGGTTTGCCAACTTCTTGGCTTTCAACCACAAACCCCTTTTCATTAAAGGAGCGGCCTTTTATTTTTTTTAGCAATTCGTCAGTAATCGTTATTTCTGGTATCTCCTCTGGCGTTTCCTTCTGCTGAACGGTCCGGCTGAAATGCGTCTCAGCCTTATTCGCGGCCTTATCATCATATAGCTGGGTCACCAGCTCGCGGGCCAGGCGCTTTTTTAACTCCATCGGGTTCACCGTGCCGTCATCCAGCGCCACCCTGAACTCCGCCAGCTCTGTGTCAGGCACGTCCGTCACCAGCTCAAAGTACTGCAGGATAAGGTCATCGCGGATGGACATGGTCTTGCCGTAGATATCCGCGGGCGGCTCGGCCACGCCGATGTAGTTGCCGAGGCTCTTGCTCATCTTGTGCGTGCCGTCGGTGCCCACCAGCAGCGGCGTCATAAAGCACTGCTGGGGACGCTGTCCCATCATCGCCTGGTACTCCCTGCCCAGAAGCAGGTTGAACTTCTGGTCCAGCCCGCCGAACTCCACGTCCGACTGTATGGCCACGGAATCATAGGCCTGGAGCAGCGGGTAGAGGAACTCGGTGATGGCGATGGGCCGGCCCGCGTTGTATCTGGTGTTGAAATCGTCCCGCGCCAGCAGCTGGGCCACGGTGAACTTGCTGGCCAGTTGAATGACGTCGGCTAGGGTAAACTTGCCGAACCACTCGCTCTGCCATCTCACCTCAGTTCTCTCCCGGTCCACTATCTTGAAGAACTGCTGCATATAGGTCTCGGCGTTGGCGCGTACCTGCGCCGCGGAAAGCATGGGACGGGTTACGGACACGCCGCTGGGGTCGCCTATCTGCGCCGTCCAGTCAGCCACGATGAGCACCACCTGGTGGCCCCGCTCCTGGAACTGGCGCAGCTTCCGCAGGGAGACCATATGCCCCAGGTGGATATCGGGGAAGCTGGGGTCAAACCCCTCCTTCAGTCTCAGCTTCTTGCCCGCTTGCAGCGCCCGTACCAGCTCTTCCCTGACGATTATCTCCGCCACCCCCCGGCTCAGCACGTAGCTGATGTCGCGCTCACTCGCCGGTCTGATGGTGCCGCTCATGCTCGTTCCCTTCCGTGTTCAGTATCTCTTTGCCCTTTCTCACGTCCTCCGCCATCTGCCGCTTAAGCGCCGCCGCGCTTTCAAATTTCTCCTCCCCCCGCAGCCGCGCCAAGAAGTCCATCCTCAGCTCCCGCCCGTACAGGTCGCCCTTGAAGTCCGTCAGGTACACCTCCACCTTCCGGGTGGGGTCACCGAAGGTGGGGTTCATACCCACATTGGCCAGCGCAGCGCGGGGCCTGCCGTTCACGTACGCCCAGCCGGCATAAACGCCGTCTGCGGGTACGGCTTGCTGCGGGAGCATCGCCAGGTTGGCGGTGGGAAAACCCAGCGCCTTTCCCCGCCCCGCCCCGGTCACCACCTTGCCCTGCAACGAAAAGGGTCGGCCGGTCAACCGGCGCACTTTGTCCAGGTCTCCGGCGGCGAGGGCCTCCCGGATGGCCGTGCTGCTGACCACTTCGCCGTTTGCCTTCACCGGCGGGACCACCGTCACCGTAAAGCCCATCTCCTTACCCAGCGCGAAGAGGGTATCCACTCCCCCCTCTTTCCCCTTACCCAGAGTGGTGTCCGGGCCGATGACCAGCCCCCGCATGCGCAGGCAGTGCTTGAGCAGCGCGGTAAACTGCCGGGCGATGAGCCGGGCCAGCTCCCGGTCAAAGGTCAGCGGCACAACGGTGTCAACCCCTTCCTTGTGCAGCAGGTCTATTCTCTCCTCCAGGGAGGTCAGGAGCTTTATGACTGTTCCGGAGTGCAGCACTTCCTGGGGGTGCTGCCGGAAGGTTACCACGCCGCTGAGCAGACGCTGCTGTCTGGCCTGCGTCACCAGTTCTGATACGAGATAGCGGTGCCCCAGATGAACCCCGTCAAATATGCCCACCGTAAGCAGGATGTCTTTTTCCGGCCGGTACCGCTCCAGTTCTTCCTCTACCAGCATCGCTGTCCTCAGCCGAGCTCGTGCGGGCGCACCTTCTCCAATTAAAAAGGGGTTCTTGACAAACCCCATCGCGCTGATGGTCTGGTGGTGTTTCTATAGTAGCACAGGGCCGCCGTAGCGTCAACCGAAAGCGCCTTGAGAAGCGCGCCCTCCGGATGGTACAATGCCAGGAGCGTCAGGAATACTGGCGCTTTTGATTACTCCACGGCGAAAGGAAAGGCTTATGTTCCTGCAGAAACTGGTGGTTGGCCCGCTGGCCTCAAATTGCTACCTGGTCGGCCCGGATTCGGGCGGGAGTGGGATGATAATTGACCCCGCCGATGAAGCCGGCCGCATTCTCCAGGGCGCCAGAAAGGCCGGACTGGACATAGAGTTCATCGTGCTCACCCACGGCCACCCCGACCACATCGGCGCGGTAAAGGAAGTCACAGATGCCACCGGCGCCCGCCTGGCCGTTCACACCGATGATGCCCCTTTCCTGCAGCAGGAGGCCCTCGCGCTGGCGCTGGGGTTCTCCTATCCCCCTCCCCCCGCCCCCGACCGCCTGCTCGCGGAAGGTGACAGGATAGAGGTCGGCGACCTGCGCTTCACGGTAATCCATACCCCCGGCCACAGCCCGGGCGGCATCTGCCTACTGGAACACGGGGTTCTGTTCAGCGGGGATACGCTGTTCAACTACGGCATCGGGCGCTATGACCTGCCCGGGGGGGACTATGACCGACTGATGGACAGCATCCACAACAGGCTGATGGCCCTGCCCGATGACACGGTGGTATATCCGGGACACGGCCCGGAAACTACCATCGGCCGCGAGCGGCGGAGCAATCCCTTCCTGCACGGCTAACGGAGTCTTACAGGGACACCAGCGCCACCAGCACCGGCCCGAAGATAACCGCCACTTTCCCCACCAGCTTGATGAGGATATTGAGTGATGGCCCGGCGGTGTCCTTGAAGGGGTCTCCCACCGTATCGCCGATGACCGCCGCCTTGTGGGCCTCGCTGCCCTT
>CAZZAU010000066.1:0-8203 GCA_964652725.1 uncultured Dehalococcoidaceae bacterium
TCACGTTGTGCAGTTGGTACAGGTCAATGTGTTCCACCCCCAGCCTTTGCAGGCTGAGGTCGATGTGGGCGGCGACTTCTTCGCGGGTGCGGGCCAGTGATTTCGTGGCGATGAAGATACTATCGCGCCGCCCCGCGATGGCCTTGCCGATCCTTTCTTCGCTGTTGGTGTAGCCGTTGGCCGTGTCCAGGAAGTTGATACCCAGGTCAAGGCATTTCCTGACCACCGCGATGGCGTCTTCCTCGGAGACCCGCTGGATGGGGATGCCCCCGAACCCCAGCCAGGTCACCATCATCTCCGTCCTGCCCAGTCTTACCTTCTCCATAATGTCCCTTGCCGTTAAGTGTGCTTGTCTTGTTGCTGTGTCTACAGCTTGCTGATTTTTTCCCGCATGATGCGGTAGAACTCGTCCGGCTCTTTGTTCAGGGAGAGCTTCTCCATCGGGCACATATCTTCGCCATCGGCGCGCTGGATGCAGGAGACCGTGGCAACGAAGTGGTATTTGACGCCGTAGCGATCCAGCGTGCTGGCGGCCAGCTCGCTGCCCAGGGGGCTCCAGACCTCCCTGCAACCCGCCTTGATGGCCAGCAGGGCGGCAGCGTTGCCGATAATCTTGTCGAAGATAACTACGTCCCGGTGAAGGGTGGCGTGGCTCTCCAGGTACTCCAGCAAAGGCACAAGCCGGTCCTTGTCCGAGGAGAAAACGAGCTTCCCCCCTTCATATACGCGGAGCGTGTCCTCGCTGGGCAGAAAACGGTCGAACAGTTCGTTGTACATCGGCCATCACTCTACGGCGGGTCTAGCCGGGAAACCTGTTGTGGTGCCGTATATCCGCCAGCTTTCTTTTGGGCACGTGGCGCACGCCGCCGTCGTCGAAGTAGTACAATACCGGGCCTTCTGTTTCCTCGATGACCGGACTTTCATCGGGATAGCCCAGGGCCAGCAGCATACCTACCTCGTATTTGGCCGGTATGTTCAGAAGCTCTTTGAGTTCCTTTTCGCGGAATGAGAGCACGGCGCAGGAGCCCACGCCTTCTTCCTCCGCCACCAGTATGATATTCTCCGCGGCCATGCCCACATCACAGGTGGTGGACCGTCTGGCGGCGCCCAGCTCCTTCTCCAGGTCCAGATTGATGAGGATGACGATGTAAGCGGTGGGCAGGGCTTCCAGCGTCCAGCCTCCGGCGGGCCGGGCGTCTCCACCCCACCGGCCCACCGTCTCGAACATCTGCCGGCGCAGGGCCAGGTCATCCACGATGATATATTCCAGCACCTGGCGGTTTCCCGCCGCAGGAGCCAGCCGGGCTGCCTCCACACATTTTTCCAGTACGTCGTAGGGCACCGGGCTGTCCTTGAATCTTCTTATGGAGCGGCGTTTGGCGACTGCTTCGTAAACATTCATATGTGCTCTCCTCCGTTATCTGCTGATGCGCAGGCTGGCGCTCTTGAGCAGGGTTTCCACCTCCCGGAGCGTGGCCCAGTTGATATCGCCGGGGATGGAATGCTTCAGCGCCGAGTAGGCGTTACCGTACTTCACTCCCTTCTCCACGTCCCCGGTGAGATAGCCGTAGATGAAACCGGCGGTGAAGGAGTCTCCCGCGCCCACCCTGTCCACAATCTCAATATCATAGGTGCGGTCATCATATATCTTTCCTTCGGAGTAGGCGATGGCTGTCCAGCGGTTGCGCAGCACTGATACATCCTCCCGCAATGTGATGCAGACCACCTTGAAGTCGAACTTCTCGGCCAGCTTCCCGGCCACTTCGCGGTAGTCTTCGCCGGTGATGCCCAGGACCTTCCTAGTATCCTCCTCCGTGGAGAACAGAATGTCTATGTGTGCCATCAGCGGCTCCTGGCAGCGCCGTGCCTCCTCTTCCGTCCAGAGACGTGCCCGGTAGTTCAGGTCATAGCTTACGGTACAGCCTGCGTCCCGGGCGGCCCCGAGCGCCTCCGCGGAAACCTCGGCGGCGCCCTGGCCGAGCGCCGGGGAGATGCCGCTGGTATGGAACCATTTTGCTCCCCTGAAGACTTCCTTCCAGTCTATCTCTCCGGGCTTTATCCGGCTGATGGCCGAGCCGGCACGGTCATACAGGACGCTGCTGGGGCGGGGGTTGGCGCCAAACTCCACAAAGTACAGCCCCACCCGGTCCTCCCTGGTCCAGACGATGTGGGAGGTGTCCACGCCGTGCTCGCGGGCCTTGTTGCGTATCATCCAGCCCAGCGCGTTGTCGGAAAGGCGGGAGACCCAGCCGGTGCTAATACCCAGCCGGCTGAGGTCAACGGCCACGTTCCACTCCGCCCCGCCAACGTTAACATCGAGGCTGCCGGTCTGCTCCAGCCGCCGGTAGTGGGGCGGAGAGAGCCGTATCATGGTCTCGCCGAAGGTAATGACATCAGCCATCCTTTCGTCCCCCTTTGTGTGATTCAGCTACCGCCCCGCGCCAGCCGCACTGCCGCCACGAACTTGCGGGCGTTTTCGGTAATGAGGTCGAAGTTCCCGTCACCGAGCGCCTTTTTGTCCACCAGCGAGGTGCCCGCGGCCACGGCTACCGCCCCCGCTCTGATGAAATCAGGGGTGTTTTCCAGGGTTACCCCGCCCGTGGGCAGCAGCTTGACGTGGGGCAAAGGCCCCATAATGTCCTTCAGGTATTTCGGCCCGCCCACAGTGGCCGGGAACACCTTGACGATGTCCGCCCCCGCCTCCCAGGCGGCCAGTATCTCGGTGGGGGTAAAGCAGCCGGGGATAACCACCTTGCTGTAGCGGCGGCAGACCTGGATGACTCCCGGGTGGAGGATTGGGCTGACGATGAACTCGGCACCGGCCAGTATGCAGGCGCGCGCCGTCTCCGGGTCCAGCACTGTGCCCGCTCCCACCAGCACCTGTTCCCCCACCGCTCCCCTGAACTCCCTGATCGCGTCAATGGCCCCGGGGACGGTCATGGTCACCTCGATGGGCCTGACCCCTCCTCTGGCGATGGCCTGGCAGACATTCACCGCCTCTCGCGCGCTGCCTACCCTGACGATGGCCACCACTCCGCAGTCGGTGATATCCCGGAGAGCTTTGTCTTTGCCTTCCACGTTACATCCTCCGCGGTCAAAATCGGGCCAACCCGACAGACTATCTTGTATCATCAGTCATTGTTTGTCAATGTTTCCAGTTTGCGGTTCATCCGCTGCCAGTGCGTACCCCGCCAGTAGATGCGGTGGCATTTCGGACATTCCATATACTGCTCGCGGGTGTGGAATACGTAAGGCGGGACGCGGTCTCGTACCTCTTCCCGGCGGCGCGGTACCAGCGGCTCGTTGCACTCCAGACAAAGTGTGAACGGGCGCGACTGATAGTCCAGGTGCAGGGCATCCACTACCTGTTTTATCTGCCGCTCGGGCTCGTCGCTCTCTATGAGGATGGCCTTGAGGCGGCCGCTGGAAATGATGCCCCTTTCCATAATATGGGTGTCCCTGGTCAGTATCACCCTGCCTTCGTGCAGCGCTCTGGATATCATGTAGACGTCATCACCGCCGGAAAAGAACGCGGTATCATAGCCCATCATGCGCAGCCACCGGGCCAGCTTGCCCACATTATGGTCGGCGATGAACCGGGGCAGTTCCTTCACGCCACGCACTCCCTGTCCGGCCTACCGGACGGCGGCGCCGCAGTCCGGGCAGGTGCGCACGAACCAGTACAGCCTTTTGCCGCACCGCGGGCAGCGCCCCTCCCTTTCCCGCTTTTCCAGCCAGTCCGCAATGCCGTGCTCTCTCAGGTAGTAAAGCTCGTCTACCAGGTGCTCGTGATGGGAGACGCCGTTCTCCACGTGCACATGCTTGAAATCTTCATGGCGCTGGCAGGGGAAGTCGGCGCATTCGAAGCACCAGGTCACTCCGTGCTCGCGCGCGCACTGCCGGAAACCGTGCCCGCACTCGAGGCAGGTGGGCATCACCTTGTCCGAAAGGCAGCCGTTGCAGCGCACTTCCTCCAGGGTGAAGCCCATACGCTGCGCCCGCTTCTCAAGCTCGGCAACATCGTTTTCAAGCTGGGCCAGGTAGCTGGGACAGGTGCCGCAGTAGATACCGCAGATGCCTGCGAGTTCTCTCTTGTTGCCGTTCTTCCTTTCCGGCATGTCTTTCATAGGCATTTCTCCTCCGGTTCAGACCTGGATTAACAGCCCCTCATAGGCCAGGCTAATGGATACCTCTAGCTCTATGCTGAGCGCGGCGATCTCGCGGGCTATCTCCCGCTCCTGTCTGGGGTTCATATGTACCAGCACCACGGCGGGGAGATAGCCTTTCAGTTGCCTGAAGACAAGCAGCTCCTCCTTGAGCAGGTCCGGGGTCAGGTGCAGCAGGCGGCGGCCGAAATCGGTGAAGCGGTTGGGGGCGGTGACCTCGGTGATAAGTACCTGCGGGGACACGTGCTGCCAGGCAGCGGACAGTCCCGGCCCCGTGTCTCCGCTATAGAATACTGCCCTGCCGTCCGGCGAGGTAACCTGGTAGCCTGTGGCGGGGACGGAGTGTACCACCGGGACCGGCAGAATAGTGTAGCCCTCGATGCTGAAGGCCTTCAGGGGCTGCACCACGGTGAACCTGATGCGGGGGTTCTCCGGGGGGCGCTCCAGGAACTCGGAATAGATGGTGCCGTTCAGAAAATGGGCTGCCAGCGCCTCGCGCACGGCCTGCGTGGAGTAAACCGGGGCGCTGGTCTCATAGAAAAGGGCGTTCATTGCCAGTGCAGGAATATCCCGGACGTGGTCATAATGATAATGGGTAAGCAGTACCCCTTTAAGGGCGAGCTGCTTTTGTATGGACAGACTGGAGGTGAGCCCGCCGGCGTCCAATGCCAGCACACCATCGACGAGCAGGCTCACCAGCTTTGTGGTGGCCGATTCACAGTTGTGGGCACCCAGAAACTTGATTTTCATTCGCTCAGGTCTCCGCCCCCTCATCCCGTAATGAGGAATGGATTAAAATTGGTCTCGCGGTCATAAACGTCTATGGCCTCTTTTCTCTTTATCGAGTTGACTACGGTGTAGGTGAAGGGGGTGGCCAGGGCTTCGATGAGGGTCTTGGCCAGCCAGTGGTACAGAATGATAACGGGCAGAAAGGAGGGCGTGCCGATAAAAGCCACCGTGATGAAGATGGCACTGTCCAGTCCCTGTCCCACCACCGTCGAGCCGATGGTGCGGCTCCACAGCCAGCGTCCCCGGGTCATTACCTTCATCCTGGCCAGGATAATGGAGTTGGCGAACTCACCCACCAGGTAGCCCAGAAAAGAGGCGGCCAGCAGCCTGGGCGTGTAGCCCAGGATACTCCGGTACGCCTGCTGCCCCTCCCAGAACGGGGCGGGGGGCAGCACCTGACCCACCCAGACGAAGAAGACGAAGATGAGGTTACAAAGGAAGCCCAGCCAGATGACCCGCCGGGCCACCCGGTAGCCGTACACCTCGGTGAGGACATCGCCGAAGATGTAGCTGAGGGGAAAAACAAATATGGCCGCGGGGAGGAAGAAAGACCCCAGGCTGACCACTTTGACGGCGATGACGTTGGCGGTGATGAGACTGGTGACGAAGACGGCGGTGATAATCACCAGGCGGTGTGAAACATTCATGCTAGATCCACCGCTTGCGGCGGAAGTAGAACAGCATCACGGCGACCATCATCAGGAGGACGCCTATCATGATGCCAAAGAAGCGATGGTCCCCTCCGGGGTCGGCGCCGAACGGCAGCGGGATGTTCATCGACCATAGCCCGGAGACGACCAGAAGGGGGAGCATGATTGTGCCCATAAGGGTCAGCACTCGCATGGCTTCATTGGTGCGATTGGTGGCCAGGGAGTCATGGGTATCATTCAGCCCTTCGATAATCTCCTTGTACTCGTCGAGCGCGTCCCAGATTTTGTCCAGGTGGTCTACGGTATCCCCGAAGTATACGTTCAGGTCCATCTTGGTAAAGCGGCGTATTCTCGGTTCCAGGCTGGCGATAACCGCCCTCATGGGCCAGATGATGCGGCGAAAGGCGATAACATCGCGCCGCAAAACGGAGATGGCCTCTATGGCCCTGGGTACACGCGTGCTGGCAAAGATGTTATCCTCAGTCTGCTCGATGTTCTCATGGATGCGGTTGAGTATGGGGAAACAGTAATCGATAAGCCGGTCCACGATGCGGTAAAGAAGATAGCCCGAGCCCTGGCTGAAGTTTTCCTGCCGGGCTTCCTCTTCCAGCTGACACTCCCGGAACAGTTTCATCATGGGCTTCAGTTCGCCCTTGTGCAGGGTGATGAGATAGTCTTCTCCCACGAAGACGGAGACCTGGCTGGGAGTAGTGGCTCTGGTCTCTTTGTTGAAAACGGGGAAATGGAGCACCACGAACAGGTAGTCACGGTACTCGTCCATCTTAGGCCGCTGAATGCGGCTGAGACAATCGTCCAGGTCCAGGGGGTGAAAAGGGAAGTGCTCCGCCAGATACTCCGTCTCCCTCTCGGTGGGTTTCTCGATGTTGTACCACGTGAGGTCACCGTAGGCGACGGAATCTATCTTCAGGCCTTTCTTCCTGGCTTCGGTAGCTACTTCTTGAATAGTCATGGATACCCCCGGACCGGCCGGTTTTTCTATTCTACCATAAATTTAGCATAATTCATCAGAAAGTAAACAGGCTGGCGCCGCCGCTGACCTCGATTGCCTCTCCGGTCAGGTAGCTGGACGCCTCGGAAGCCAGGAAGACGATGATGTCGCTCAGCTCCTGCGGCTGGCCGGCCCGCCGCAGGGCGATGCGCTTGACGATGCGCTCGCGGAACTCCGGCGCCACCTGGTGAAAGCCGCCGGCGTCAAAGGCGCCCAGCACCAGAGCGTTGCAGGTTACTCCCTTGCGCGCCCCCTCCAGCGCCGCTGTTTTGGTGAGACCAATAATGCCCGCTTTGGCCGCTGCGTAGCTGCATTGCCCCATCCCGCCCATGGAACCGGCGATGGAGGAGATATTGATGATGCGCCCCCACCCGCGCTCGGTCATTCCGGGCATGCAGCATTTGATGGTATAGAACGGGCCGTTCAGGTTCACGACGATGTCCCGCTGCCAGTCATCTATGTCCATTTTGGCTATAGTAACCGCCCGCACGATGCCGGTGGCGGCATTGTTGACCAGAATGTCAACGGGGCCCAGGGTCTCCTCGATTTGCCGCACCGCCCGCTGCATTCCGGCGAAGTCACCCAGGTCCAATTGGATAGCGATGGCTTTTCTGCCCAGACCCTCTATCTCCCGGGATACCGCCTCCGCCTTCTCCGGGTGGGCGTGGCTGCCCACCGCCACGTGACATCCTGCCCTGGCCAGCGCCAAGCAGTGGGAGCTGCCCAGCCCCCCGGAGCCGCCGGTAACCAGGGCCACTTTTCCTTCTATGCTCATATCAATCCGCTCCTCATAGAATTCACCGGAAAGCACTGCGGGCTCAGCTATACTGGTAGAAGCCCCTGCCCGTCTTGCGTCCCAGCCAGCCCGCGGTCACCGTCTTCTCCAGCAGGATGGGGGGTGCGAACTGCGGGTCCTTGAACTTGTCGAACATGGCCACGGCGATGTAGTAAAGGGTGTCCAGCCCTATAAGGTCGGCCAGGGCCAGGGGGCCGATGGGATGGCTCAGGCCGTTTGTCATGCCGGTATCAATGTCTTCCCGGCTGGCAACGCCTGCCTCGAGCATGCGTATGGCGTTCAGCAGCTGCGGCACCAGCAGCCGGTTGACCACGAAGCCGGGCGTGTCCGGGGTGGTGATGACCGTCTTTCCCAGCGACCGGCCGAACTGCCGCGCCGTTTCCAGCCCTTCATCGCCGGTGGCGATTGTCCTGGCCACTTCGAGCAGTTTCATCAGCGGGGCCGGATTGAAGAAATGCATTCCCAGCACCCTGTCCGGACGGGAGGTGGCCATGGCCATATCGATGATGGACAGGCAGGAGGTATTGGTGGCCAGAATGGCCTGGAGCGGACAGGTCCTGTCCAGCTCGGCAAATATCCTTTTCTTAAGGTCCAGGTTCTCCACCGCCGCCTCGATGACCAGATCGCAGCGGCTGAAATCTTTCATATCGGTGGTGCCGCTGATGCGTGACAGCGCGGCTTCCTTTTCCTGTGCCGTCATCCGCTTCTTTTCCACGCTCCGGGTCAGGTTGGCGCTGATTACGGTCAGACCCTTTTCCAGGAGCTCCTGGTTCACCTCGGAGACGGTTACTGG
>CAZZAU010000067.1:0-7967 GCA_964652725.1 uncultured Dehalococcoidaceae bacterium
GAGCTGGGCGTTGCGGCCCGACTTGATTTCCAGGATGACGATTTCCTGAGGGTCGCCGCAGGCCAGGCCGGGAAAGACTATCATATCCACCGGGCTGCCGATGAACCGGGCCTCGGTAGGGTCATAGCGGAACTGGGGCAGGAACGGGGCCATCTGCTCGGTGAACTTGCCGCCCAGCACCGCCCGGCTCTGCGCGATGGCCTCCCGGACGGCCCCCTGCTGCTCCACCTGCCACTTCAACCACTCCGCTTCCTGCCACTCGCGGAAGCGACGCTCGAAGCGGAACCGGGTGGTGTGGTAGACGAGAAGGATGCCCAGAATGGCGGCGACGGTGATGACGATGATGACCAGTACCAGGACTTCCATAATACCTCTCCCCGATTTCCCGCGCTATGTCTCGGCCGGGTCCGGCATTGTCATTCTACATTGAATATTAGACCAGGACCAGGAGAGTTTCATTTCCCCGGCTTGAACTTCACCCGGAACGCGTAAACGAGGCATATGATTCCTGCCAGGCCGAATGCCGAGAGCCAGAGGGCAGCTTTTGCGAGAGGCATTTCATTCCCGTGTGCAGTCATAGTGGGGGCTGCGCCGGCGTCATTATGCCGCCGCCTGGCTGCCGCCCGGCTTGACCAGGGGTATCCGCTGCGCGCATAGAGGGCAGGCCTCCGGCCGGTAGGTGGTGGTTACGGCGCGGTGGCAGCGGAACAGCGGATAGCCGAAGTCGACCTCCCCTGCGGAGCGGTCCACCAGCACCCCGATGCCGATTATCCTGCCCTGGAGCCTGTTCACGGCGCTGATTACCTCGCGGACGGAGCTGCCCGTGGTGAGAATATCGTCCACGATGAGTACCCGCTCGCCGGGAGCGATGGTGAAGCCGCGGCGGAATGCCCGCTCTTCTCCTTCTTTTTCGGCGAAGATGCCTCGCACCCCGAGTTGCCGGGCCACCTCGAAGGCGAGTATGATGCCGCCGGTGGTGGGTCCGGCCACCACCTGGATGTCTTTATCCCGGTAATGTTCGGCTATCATCTGGCAGAGCCGCCCGGTGTGGCGGGGGAACTGCAGTACTTGGAACTTCTCCCAGTAGACCGGCGAATGCAGGCCGGAGGTGAGCTGGAAATGGCCATTGAGCAGCGCTCCGGATTCTCGAAAAATGGCTTCAATGTCCTGGCTCAAAAGGCCCCTCCAGGCACGTTCTCTACGGTACCTGTGTCATCGTGCACCGCATAGAAAGTGGCGGGCAACCGCCGGACGGCTTCCGGGTGCTCCGCCAGCTGTTTGGACAGCGGGTAGTTGGGCGCCGGCCCCCACTCTCCCGGTGGCCAGATGGAGACCCAGGCTTTGCCCACGATGTTCTCTCTGGGCACCACCCAGCCGTTGTGCGAGTCGTTGCTGTTGTTGCGGTTGTCCCCCAGAACAAAATAGCTGCCGGCGGGAATCTCCTTGGCCTCCATGTGGTATTCGGGCGGCATCTTGATGTAGGGCTCGGTCAACCGCTCCCCATTGATGTATACGGTGCCGTCTCTTACCTCCACCGTATCGCCGGACTTGGCGATGATGCGCTTGATGAAATCGCCGTTGCTCCGGTTCTGGGGATGAAATACGATGACGTCGCCGCGGTCCGGCTCATCGAGCCAGTAGGAGGCCTTGCTCACCAGGATGCGCTGGCCATCTTGAAAGCTGGGCTCCATGCTCACGCCCACCACGATGACGGTATCCACGGTGGAGCGCATCAGGAAGAATATGGCCAGCGCCAGCACGGCGGTGATAGCGATTTCTCGCAGGAAGTTTCGCATCGGTATTGCTCTTTTCGATTCCAACTAATTATAGCCCATCCGGAGGCCGTCTGCCAGCGAGGGGGCGCGCTTGGTCTTCACCCAGAGTCTTTCCCCATCCGTGATGAACTCCACCGTGCCGTGGATGTCGGTGCGGAACAGATACGGCTGCGCTATGTGTTCGCTCAGCCGCCGTATAACGCGGTCGTCGGGGTGGCCGTAGGGGTTATCGGCGGCCACGGAGATGACGGAGAGTTGCGGCGCCGCCGCGGCCAGGAACTCCGCAGAGGTAGAGGTGTCCGAGCCGTGATGGGACACCTTCAGCACGGTGCTGGCGATTTCCTCCCTCCGGGTTACTAGGCGCAGTTCCGCTTCGCGCCGGATATCGGCGGTGAAAAGAAAGCTTACCTCGCCCGAGACCAGGCGCAGCACCACGCTGCTGTTGTCAGCGTCGACGCTCTTGTCGCTGCTGAAATCTCCGTCCGGGTGGAGAACAGTGATAGCCGTGTCTTCGTCCAGTTCAATGCGCAGGCCGGCGCGGGCGGCGGCCTGCCCGATGTTCTTTTGCTCGATGATGGTCTCCCATTGCTCGTAGAGAGGCGAAGCATATTCCAGGTCAGGATGAAGTACCTGCTGCACCCGGAAGTTCTCCAGGACGGGCAAGAGGCCGGCCAGATGGTCCTGGTCCGGATGGGTAAGCACCACCAGCTCGATGGTGCGGTCCCAGAAGGGCAGGTGCCTGCCCAGATGAACGTTCAGCGCCCGGGGACCGGGGCCGCCGTCGATGAGCACCTGCTGGTTGCCCTTTTGAATCAGTATGGCGTCCCCCTGGCCGACGTCCAGAAAGTTGACGTGGAGGCGGCCATCGGGCAGGGCGAGGGCCGCTGCCCAGACCAGCACCGCCGCTGCCGACAGCAGCGGGATGACGAGTCCGGGGGACAGCTGGGAAGGGCGCAGCGACAAGCTCCCTGCTGATTTCATTCCAGCGGTGACCGGCCCTGTGGCTCTGAGCGGACTTTGCCGCAGCAAGAGGACGGCGACCGCCAGTAGCGAGTAGTAGCCCAAAAGCCAGAGGGGGCTGAAGGCACCCGTCCCCAGGGAAGCCAGCGGCTGCGCCGCCAGGCCGCCGGTCACCAGCAGCAGATAAGAAAGGGGCAGCCAGAGCAGCCATCCCGCTACCTGCGCCGCCGGTAGAAAGACCGTGCCCAGCACCGCGGCCACCACGCCGGTGATGATTACGGGCGGCAGCGCCGCCAGGGTCACGCTGAGGCTATCGCCGGCCAGGGTCAGGGTGGCGGCCAGCGTTCCGGTTTCACCCGCGGCCGCGCTGACAGTCCTCCGTGCCGCGGAGCGGAAGACGGGGAAGAAAAATACCAGGCCGGCCATCGCCAGAAAGCTCAACTGAAAAGACGCGTTGGCCAGCAGGTAAGGACTGATGCCCACCATCACGGCGGCGGCGAAAGTGAGGGCGACGATGGCGCTGCGCTGCCTGCCCAGCAGCTCGGCGATGAGGAACAGGCTGGCCATAGTTGCTCCGCGCACCACCGGCGGGTTCATGCCCGTGAACAGCGCGTAGAACCAGACCGCGGCCAGCGCCAGCCAGACATACAAGTAGCGCCGGCGCCCGAAGAGCCACAGGCCCGCGCTCAGCGCTATCCCGGCGATGATGCCCAGGTGCAGTCCGGATATCGCCAGCAGGTGGGCGGTCCCGGTGTGGACGAAGTTTTCTCTGACCGGGGCTGGGATGTTGCCGCGGATGCCCAGGATGATGCCCTGGGCCAGAGATGCCTGCGGTTCCGGCAGAATGCGGGACAGCGTCCCGGCAGAACGGTTCCTCGCCGCGTAAATCCAGGAAAGCACCGGCGAGCCCTGTTCCCGGGCGGTGACTTCTATACGTGGGTGGAGCATGGTGGCGTAGATGCCCTTGCCGGCCAGATAGCCCGGATAGTCAAAATCGGCAAACTGGGGAGGTGCCTCCAGCTCCCCGCTGACCCGGAGGAGGTCGCCGTAGCGGTATTCCGAAAACAGAGGTACAAAGAGGAGGGCCGTGCCCTTCAGCTCGTGCCAGTTTTCGTTCACTCTGACCTGGTCCGCGGCCAAATAGACGTGCGCGCTGTTCCCGCCCGTTTCCGGGTCCCTGGCCACCATACCCCGGACTTCCACGGGACCGCGGTCACGGTAGAAACGGAGGTCGTGTTCCGTGACTGTACGCAGGCTCTGGTGCGAGTAAATGGCGGCGCCGGAAAGGACGATAATACCCAGGCTAAGGAGGATGATGGCTTTGCCGTGTCGGCGTGAGAAAGGAAGGAGCGGCAGCGGCAGCAGGCCGGCGAGAAGGAAAAGAGGGGGCAGATGGAGCTTCGACCCCAGAAATATGCCCGCCAGCCAGGCGGCGCTGAGTATGATGATAGCCATCGGCTCCTCTTTCTGTTCAGTCGGCGACGGTTACCAGATGCTTTATGTCCTCGTAGGTGCCGGTGCCGATGCCGGGCACGTTTGTCAGCTCGCTGACGTGGCGGAAACCCCCGTTCCGCTCCCGGTACTCTATGATGGCCATGGCCTTCGCCTCGCCGATGTCGGGCAGGGCCTGTAGCAGCCAGGCTTCAGCACGGTTAAGGTCGATCTTCTGTGTCTCA
Source organism: uncultured Dehalococcoidaceae bacterium (assembly GCA_964652725.1). Lineage (GTDB taxonomy): Bacteria > Chloroflexota > Dehalococcoidia > Dehalococcoidales > RBG-16-60-22 > CAZZAU01. Next base: position 4,412 of record CAZZAU010000067.1, read on the forward strand.
GGTTCATCGTTCCCTGCGACGTATAGCGCCAGCGTAACCGGGACCGCCGCAGCGGCGGTCCCGCCCGCCGCCCTGACCAGGCTGGTCACGGTGTCTCCGGCCCGGAAGGGATAGAGCCCCGGATTGTGCACCGCCCCGCCGATATATATTTCGCCCTGCATCTCGGGGCGGGGTGGGAGCGAAATCTCCACCGTATGGTGGCGCGGGTATCTGGCCCAGAGCGTGACCGCGCCCGCCATTATGACGGCGAGGAGAATAAGAACGGTTATCTTCCAGCGTACGCCCGGTCCGGTCATGGTCTCTCCTCCGCGTATGTGTGCAGAACAAACGGGCGGAGATAAAAACCCTGCCCGCCCGGTGTCAGCGCTGTCGTCAGACTGGTGCCCGTGCTCAGATGCCGGTGAGCGCCGTCCTCAGCTTTTCTTCCAGTTCCGGGGTGGTCAAGGCGATAATCTGGTCGCCTTCGCGCAGGACGGTATTGTTGGTGGGGACACGCGGTTTGCGGTTGCGGGGGATGATAAGCGCCAGCCTGGCCCCCCGCGGTAATCGGATATCTTTCAGCGATTTGCCGATGGTGGTGGCGTCCGAGGTGATCCTTATTTCCACCAGCTCCACGCCCTGGTCGCTGCGCACCAGGAGGTGGGTCAGCGGGTGGGTGGGCACTTCTTTTTCTATGGCCTCCAGGATGATGCTGGTGGCGCTGACGGTAACATCCACACCAAGTTTCTTGAACAATGTCTCGTTCTGGGGGTTTCTGATGCGGGCGATTGTCCGGGGAACGTTGAACTTGTGCTTGGCGAGCTGACAGGCCACCAGGTTGTCCTCGTCGTCTCCGGTAACCGCCACCAGCATTTCGGCCCGCACCGTGCCCACTTCGGCCAGGGTGGCTGCTTCACAGCCGTCCCCGGGCACGCAGACGCTGCCCATTTCCTCGTTGAGAACCTCGCAGAAGTGAGGGTTCTTCTCCACGATAAGTATCTCGTGACCCTCGTTGAGTAGGGCCCGGGCCAGGTAGTAGCCTACTCTGCCGCCGCCGACGATGACTATGTACACGCTGTTCTCATCCCTTTTCTATAGCGTCCCTGACTATCTGGGCGAATATGGTGGTGGGGCTGAATGCCTCCAGGCCCAGGGTGGTGTACAGCGTCTGGCGCAAGGGGTCATAGATGCGGCATATAACGCGGGGCACGTTGAAAATGTGCCGGGCCATCTGCGCTGCCATCACGTTCCGGTTGTCTCCCTGGGTCAGGGCCACGAATATGTCCGCCTCCTCGATGCCCGCTCTTTTGAGGGCATCGGCGTCAATGCCGTTTCCCAGCAGGGCGGTGCCGCCAAAGCTGGGGGGCAGCCTGCGGAAACTCTTGGCGTCAATATCCAGGATGGTCACCTCGTGCTTGTCTTCGTCCAGCAAGGTGGCCGTCTGAGCGCCAACCCTGCCGCAGCCCATAATGACGATTTTCATACTCAGTCTCTCTACCTTGCGCTACAGGTGGTACAGAATGACCGGGCAGGAGGAATTCTTCAATACGTAGGGGACCACGTTGCCCAGGCTGAACTGGCCGAAGCGCCGTTTGTATTTGACGCCCATCAGAATAAGGTCCACGCGCTTGTCCTCCGCCTCGTCGATGATGGCCGGGCCGGCTTCGCGGGCCTGGAGCACGTCGGTCTCCACCTCGTAGTTCTCTTCTTCCGCCACCTCTTCCATTCTCTCCAGTATCCTTTCCGCCTTCTCGCTCTCGGGTTTTATCTGGGCGTCCAGCGGCAGCGCCCGTTTTACTGTAATGACATACACAGACCAGATTTTGCCTTTCTCCTTCTTGGCCAGCCTGACCGCCAGCTTCATCGCCTCGTCATCGGCTTCATTGCCGGCCACCGGCACCAGAATTTTACGTATCTGCATTTCCAACCCGCCTGCAATGTCGGTGCAATTTAGGTATTATAGTCCTCCGCGCAAAAATCTACAATAGCGCCAGCGGGAGACGGTCAGCTTTTCGGCGTGTGCGTCAGCGGAAGCTTTTCCCTCTTGCGAAAATAGTAATACATTGCCAGTCCTATGACCATCCAGGCCAGCCCCGCCCACCGGCTGTACGGCTGAGCGATGAGTATGATGACCCAGATGATGCTCAGGGCGGCCAGGCCGGCCAGAGCGCTCACCGGCAGTTCTCTGCCTTTGATTTTTATGTTACCCCGCAGCTTGAAAGGGCGATTCAGGTCCGGCCTTCTTATCCTCAGGCTGATAATGGAGGCGTGGGCGAACATAAAGGCGAGCAGAGAGCCGAAGGTGTACAGGGCGCCCATATTCTCGAAGACAGCGCCGCCGGAGAACCCCGGGACCAGGATGAAGATGGCAATGACGCTGAAAATGATGATAGACATGAATGGTGTCTTGAACCGGGGGTGAATGCGGCTCAATACCGGAGGTACAAGCCGGTGGGTGCCCAGCGAGAAGGCAAGCCTGGATATGCCGATGAGTCCGGCATTGGTGGCGATGAGCAGTATGGTGGCTGCCAGCATGGCGATGAGAGGCTTGAGGACGGCTTGCAGCATCGCCAGGGGCAGGTTGGCGGCTATGCCGGCCACCGGGTCCCGCGCCCAGTCCGAGGCCAGCTCCTGGGGTGTCATCGCGGACAGGGACACCAGCGAAATGCCCGCGAAAATGGTCAGCACGGCTGCAATCATCATCACCAGTGCTCTGGGTACCCGCTTTTCCGGCTGCTTGGTTTCCTCCGCCATCTGGGACATAGTCTCGATGCCGGTATAGGCGATGGCGGCCAGGGCTATGCCGAGGACCAGGTTTCCCGGCTCCGGCCAGTTGTCCACAATGCGGCGGAACACGACGGCGGGATTGAACAGTAGAATAAAGCCGATTACCACCAGCGAGACCTGGGTGAGGAGGTCCAGGATGGCGGCGCCAATATTGACAAAGGAGGTCTCCTTGATGCCGACCACGTTCAGGACCATCAGGAAAAACACTATGGCCATGGAAGCGGTGGTGCCCACGGCCGGAGACGCCTTGAAAGGCTCCCAGAAATAGGCCAGATAGGGAGGAATGGTGAAGGCGGAGATGGCTATGGTGACGATGTAGCTCAGCATCAGCGCCCAGCCGGCGGCAAATCCTGCCAGGTCATTAAAGCCGTGCCTAGCGAAGCTGGCCGAGCCGCCCGCCTCCGGGAAGGCGGCGGTGCCTTCGGCGTAGGTGAGCGCGGTGAAAATGAACAGGATGCCGGCAATCCCCAGAGCCGCGGGGGTGGCGCCCATGGCCACCAGGGCGACGATGCCCAGCGCGTAGTAGATGGACGAGCCTACATTACCGTAGCCGGCACTGAATACCGCGGCAACGCCCAGTACTCTTCTTAGCCGGAAGCGTTTTATTCTGCGAGGCCGGAAAACGCGGTCCCCCGGTCTTCGCAGCCCTCTATTTTGCATATGCAGTGGTTTTCGCTAGCTCTGCCATTTGCCGGTACAGTGAGGTATTTTATGCCCCCTTTGTGGCAACTGTCAAATGCAAGGCGCCTTCCATCGCAGCGACGACCATACTGGAAAATGAGCAAATACG
>CAZZAU010000068.1:0-7952 GCA_964652725.1 uncultured Dehalococcoidaceae bacterium
CTGGCTTCATCGCGCCGCCGCCCGAGTATTTCCCTATGGTGCGCGATATATGCACCAGACATAATGTTTTGCTCATAGACGATGAAGTAATGACCGGGTTTGCGCGCACCGGGAAGATGTTCGCCATAAACCACTGGAACGTGGTGCCGGATATGATGTGCATGTCGAAGGGAATCGTGGGCGGCTACCTGCCCTTCGGGGCGCTGGCCGTCTCCGGCGAGATATTCAATACGCTGAACGGCAACTTCTTCCCCATCGGCTCCACCGAGTCCGGCAATCCCATATGCTGCGCCATCGCCCAGAAGTGCATCGATATCTATGTTAAGGAGCGTGTGCCGGAGTATGTGGCCGAGGTGGGTGGGGAAGCCTGGGAGCGGATGGAAAAGGAGTTTATGGAACTGCCTTATGTAGGCACCGTCGACGGCCTGGGGCTAATGCTGACCGTGGAAATCGTGAAGGACAAAGAGAACAAGGAGAGGCCGGCGCCGAAACTGAGCGATATATTGCAGCGGCGGGGGGTGGAAAAGGGAGCGTTGCTGCGCGTGACGGCCAACAGACTGGGCTACAGTCCTCCCTGCACCATCACCAGGGAGGAGTCCAGGCGGGGACTGGACATTCTGTATTCCGTTCTCTCGGAGCTGAAGCCAGAAGATTTAACATAACTACTGGCCGTCCGGTTTCACAGGCCTATCCGGTCTACTACCTGGCGCATCCCCGTGATGGTGTCCGCGATGAGGTCCTTCAGTTCCACGCTCAGCAGGGCGGCGCCTTTCTCTATATTACTTCCCGGTTCACCCCGGCGGCGAAGGACCTGTCCTTCCACTTTTTCATCACAGATTTGACTTCCAGGTCCTGCACGCTCCGCGAAGGCCGGACTACGGCCACCGCGGCGATGAGCCCGGTAAGCTCTTCCACCGCGTAAAGCACTTTCTCCAGGTCGGTCTGAGGTTGGATATCCGTGCAGAGACCCCACCCGTGCGAGGCCACCGCCCGTACGTATTCTTCCGGCCAGCCTCTTTCGCTCAGTATCTCCTGTGCCTTCGCGCAGTGGGCTTCGGGGAACATCTCGTAGTCCACGTCATGCACCAGGCCGATGATGGCCCATTTTTCTTCGTCTCCACCCATCTTGCGGGCCATATGCCGCATCACCCCCTCGACGGCATAGGAATGCTTCAGCAGGCTATCGCTCTTGACGAACTCTCCAAGCAGAGTCAATGCTTCATCGTAAGTGGGTAAATGTTCCGGCAAAGTACCGCTCCTCCTGTAAGGTTCTCCCGGCGCTTCCCTTCTACGGGGCTGAAGGCCGGTTTCATCATATCACATGCCTGGAGGCAGGATAGAAATAGCAAGGCCGCTCTGCCGCCCCCGGGACGAAAAGGCGGCTCTGCGGTTCTATGTCCTAGAGAATAAGGCTTACCGGGTTTTCAATATAGCTCTTCACCGTCTGCAGGAAACCTGCGCCCAGGGCGCCGTCCAGCACGCGGTGGTCTATGGACAGGGTAAGGTTCATCACCGGCCTGATGACCATCTTTCCGCCCCGCGCCACCACTTTGTCCGCGATACGCCCCACCGCCAGGATGGCCGCCTCCGGCGGCTGGATGATGGCGCTGAACTGGTCTATGTCGTACATGCCCAGGTTGGAGATGGTGAAGGTGCTGCCGCTCATATCCTCCCGGCCCAGGGTGCGCTCCCGGGCTTTCTGCACCAGGGTGGCGCGGGTCCGGGTAATTTCGGAGACAGACTTTCCGCCGGCATCTCTTATCACCGGCACCACCAGTCCCCCCTCCACCGACGTCACCAGGCCGATGTCGATTCTCCTGAGGAGCTTGACCGAGCCGTCCACGTAGGAGCAGTTCAGCTCGGGGTTCTTCTCCAGAGCGCTGGCCACGATTTTTACAATCAGGTCGGTTATGGTCACCCGGTTGCCCGTTTTCTCCTCGATGGCGGGTAGCAATTCCTGCCGTACCGCCTGGAGTTCTGCGGCATCCGCCTCCACGGTGAGGTAGAAGTGGGGGGTGGCAAAGCTCTCCGTCATCCGCCTGGCGATGACCTCGCGCATGGTGGACAGCCGCACCACCTCTTCCTGTGCAGGTTCCTCCGTCCGGGCGGCTGGCGCTGCGGTGGGGGCCGCCGTGCCTGCCTCGACAAAGCGGAGGATGTCTTCTTTGGTAATCCGTCCTCCCGGTCCGGTCCCGGTCACCTGTGTCAGGTCCACGTTATACTCGCGGGCGATGTTCCGCGCCAGCGGGGAGGCCTTTACCTCGCCGGGCTTTGCCTGTGGCTTCGCCGGAGCGGGAGAGGGCTTTTCTGCTTTTGCGGCAGGCGCGGCTTCTTTTCCAGCGGCTGGCGGAGGCTTGGCGGCCTGCGGCGCTTCTTCTCCGGGCTGGAGGATGTAGGCGATGGCGGTGCCGATGGGCACCTCGTCGCCCTCTTTAGCGGTGACATTGCTCAGTATGCCGGAGGCCTCAGCCTCCAGCTCAAAGGAGGTCTTCTCGCTTTCTATCTCCAGGAGGGCCTCCCCCTTCTCCACCCGGTCGCCTTCGTTTTTCAGCCATTTGACGATCCGGCCGCTCTGCATGGCCTCGTCCAGTTTGGGGAAAATCACGGCAACAGCCAAAGCCTTATACCTCCGCTATCTCAAGGAATTGCCGGTCGTTATCCTGCCACCATCTCGCGCGCCGCGGCGGCGATCTTCTCCGGATTGGGCAGCACGTGGTCCTCCAGCCTGGGATTGAACGGGATGGGGGCGTCTTTGGCCGCCACCCGTTTTACCGGGGCATCCAGGTAGTCGAAGGCCTTCTCGGCGATGATGGCCGCCAGCTCGGCTCCGAAGCCGCCGGTGCGGCAGGCCTCATAGACCACCAGCGCCTTCCCCGTCTTCTTCACCGAGCTGAGTATGATTTCTTCGTCCAGGGGTCTGAGGCTGCGGATGTCCACTACCTCCAGGCTGATGCCGTCTTTCGCCAGCTCCTCGGCGGCGGCGAGAGAGAAGTTCACGCAGCGGGAGTAGGTTATCACCGAGATATCGGTGCCTTCACGTTTGATATCGCCTTTGCCCAGCGGGACGATATAGTCGTCCTCGGGGACGGGGCCGGACTCGCCGTACAGTTTCTTGTGTTCGATGAAGATGACCGGGTTGTCTTCCCGGATGCTGGCCTTGAGCAGGCCCTTGGCGTCGTAGGGAGTGGAGGGCATCACCACGTACAGCCCCGGGATGTGGGCGTATATGGCTTCCAGCGACTGCGAATGGTGGGGCCCGGCGGCTACCCCGCCCCCGCCCTGTGTCCTGATGACCACGGGCACTTTCACCATGCCGCCGGTCATATAGCGCAGCTTGGCAATCTGGTTGATTATCTGGTCGGCAGCGATAAAGGAGAAGTCGATGTACATGATTTCGGCCACCGGCCGCATGCCCACCAGCGATGCTCCCAGCGTGGCCCCGGCGATGGCCGCCTCAGCCAGGGGAGTGTTCCTCACCCGCTCCTTGCCGAACTCGTCCACCAGCCCCTGGGTCACCTTGTAGGAGCCGCCGTACTCGGCGATCTCCTCCCCAAGCAAAAACACTTTGGGGTCGCGCTGCAACTCCTGGCGGAGCGCTTCGCGTATTGCCTCACGGAAGGTCAGTTCTCGCATGGTAGTCTCCCTTGCTCTTTAAGCATAGATATCTTCCAGGGCTTCCTCAGGGGTGGGGTCCGGGCTTTCCTGGGCGTATTTGACCGCCTCGTCAAGCTCCTGCAGGACGTCCTGCTCTATCTTGTCCAGCTCGGCGTCGGTGGCCATCTTGTTCTGCACCATGGCCTGCCGAAGCCTCTGGATGGGGTCCTTTTTCTTCCACTCTTCCACCTCTTCCTTGGGGCGGTAGCTGGTGCCGGGGTCGCCCATATGGTGGCCCACGGTGCGGTAAGTGTTCGCCACCAGCAGGATGGGCCCTTCGTCTTTGCGGCACTTCTCGATGCACTCTCTACCGGCTTCGGCTACGGCGATGGCGTCATTGCCGTCCACCGTAAAGGCGGGGATGCCGTAGGCCTTGGCGCGGTCGGCGATATCGGTAAGGCGGCAGTAGTCGCGGAAGGGGGTGCTCTGCTGGTACAGGTTGTTCTGGCAGACGAAGAGCACGGGCAAGCACCAGGCGGCGGCCAGGCCGATGCCCTCGTGGAAGGCGCCAGAGTTGGTAGCGCCGTCGCCGAAGAAGGCTACCATTATCTGGTCCGTGCCCTGCATCTTCAGCGCCGCACCCACTCCGGCGGCGATGGGGAGGCCGTCCCCCACAATGCCGGTGGCGCCCAGAATGTTGCGCGAGACATCCGCGATGTGCATGGAGCCGCCTTTGCCCTTGCAGTAGCCGGTCTTCTTGGCGAAGAGCTCGGCCATCATGCGGTCCAGCTGGGCGCCCTTGGCGATGATATCGCCGTGGCCGCGGTGGGTGGTGATGATGTAGTCATCATCACGCAGGAAGGCGCAGACGCCGGAAGGAACGGCCTCCTGCCCGATGGACGGGTGCACGAAGCCGGGCAGGCCCTTGCGGTACTCGGAAATGGCCCTCTCTTCAAAAAACCTGATTTTCACCATGTTGGTGTAGATTTGCTTCAAAATCGCGGCATCTATTTGCGGCATAGACTTCCTCCTGCGGTTGGACTGGGGGATACCAGATTTAAGACTACCATACTCAAATTTATTTGGTCAAGGTTGCCCACCCGCGAACGTTTTGAGATAGAGTTCTCGCTGAACTGTATCGAGGCCAGCTTGCCAGCCCTGTTTCAGGGGGAGTATAATCGGGTAGTTTGCCACGGCAGTTCCGGCAAGGAGGCAGTCAATGAAAATCACCGACCTGCGCGTTTTCCGCACCCGGGGGGCACATTCCAACTGGACCTTCGTCAAGATTTACACGGACGGCGGCATCACCGGGGTGGGGGAGATAAGTCTGGAGCGATTTGAGGACGCGGTGGTGGGCGCGGCGGAGTCATTCCGGGACTTTCTCATGGGCAAGGACCCGTTCCAGATCGAATATATCTGGAACGCCATATACAAGAGCAGCTTCTGGTACGGGCAGCTTATCATTCTTACCGCGCTGAGCGGAGTGGAGCAGGCGCTGTTCGATATCAAGGGGAAGGCGCTGGGGGTGCCCATCTACGAGCTTCTGGGCGGGAAACTGCGTGACAGGGTCAGGGCCTACGCCAATGCCTGGGCGTTCCTGGAGGTGGTCACCGAGCTGACCCAAAAGGACACGCCGGAGACGATGGCCAGGAACGCTCTCAAGATGGTGGAGAAGGGGTTCACCGCGATGAAATGGGACCCGTTCCGCGAGGGAGGCCAGGTCATCCCCAAGTCAGAAGAGGAGTTCTCCATCGCCTGTGTCAAGGCGGTGCGGGAAGCGGTGGGACCTTCCGTGGAACTGCTCATCGAATGTCACGGTCGCTTCAATATGCTTAGCGCCATCCGCATGGCCCAGAAGCTTGAGCCTTATGACCCCTATTTTTATGAAGAGCCCATCCCGCCGGACAACATCGATGCTATGGCCGAGGTGCAGCGGGCCATCAACCTGCCCGTGGCCACCGGGGAGAGGCTTTTCACCCGCTGGGACTTCCGCATGCTCCTGGAGAAGCAGGCGGCGCGCATCATCCAGCCGGATATCTGCCACGTGGGCGGCATACTGGAATTGAAGAAGGTGGCCGCCATGGCCGAGGCCTACTACGTAGGGGTGCAGCCGCACAACTCCAACGGCCCCCTCTGCGTCCTGGCCAGCCTGCACTTGGACGCCAGCATCCCGAACATTGTCTTCCAGGAGTTCTTTTATCCCTATCTCGAACTCTACAACGAGTTGATTACCGAGCCCATTGTCTATAAGGACGGCTACCTGGAAATTCCGAAAGGGCCGGGGCTGGGCACCGATATCAGGGAGGACGTCATCAGGAAACGGCCTCCCCTCCCCCAGTCCCAGATGGCCACCTGGATTGGCTCTTACTGGTAACGGCGGGAACCAATCTCGATTCGTCGTAACGATAGGAGGATTAAAATGAGCGTACTGGCGTTGATGGGGGCGGGGGGAAAGATGGGGCTCCGCATTTCCCGCAATCTGAAGGACTGGTCCGATTACGAAACCCTTTACGTTGAGGTCAGCGAGGCGGGCAAAGCCAGGCTGGCCTCGCTCGGGCTATCCGTGGTGCCTCAGGAAGAAGCCCTGAGACGGGCGGATGTGGTCGTTCTGGCTGTACCTGATGCGTTGATTGGCGAGGTCTGCGGTCAAATTGTCCCCGGCTTGAAAAGCGGCGCGATGGTTATCGGACTCGACCCGGCGGCGGCCTATGCCGGAGTACTGCCCAGGCGTGACGATATCACTTACTTCGTAGCCCACCCCTGCCACCCGCCGCTATTCAACGATGAGACTGACCCGGAAGCGCAGCAGGACCTTTTCGGTGGCGCTAAGGCCAGGCAGAACATTGTCTGTGCTTTGTTCCAGGGTCCAGAGGCAGATTATGCCAAAGGCGAAGCCATCGCCCGTGTCATCTTTGCGCCGGTGATGCGGGCGCACCGGGTGAGCATCGAGCAGATGGCCGTTCTGGAGCCGGCGCTGGTGGAGACATTGCTGGCCACCTTTCTCACCGTTATGCAGGAGGCAGCTGGCAAAGCGGTGGAGATGGGTATTCCCGAGCAGGCAGTGCGTGATTTCCTTTTCGGGCACGTGCGCGCCGAGATGGCGGGCATATTTGGCGTGGTTGACCAACCCCTTTCCGACGGGGCCAGGCTAGCTGTAAATAAAGCCAGGGCGCAGATACTCCGCCCCGACTGGCAAAAGGTTATGGAAATAGAAAACATCAGACAGAGCGTAAAAGATATCACCCACTCGGGCTGAGCAGGGAGTTCATAAGAGATGCTGGTTCCGGATAATTACCGCTGGGACGAATCGGCGGAGGTAGTCATCCTCGGTTACGGACTGGCCGGGGCGGTGGCGGCTTTGACCGCCCGTGACCTCGGGGCTACGGTAACCGTCATCGAAAAACAGGCCCCGGACTCCCACTGCACCTGCAGCAGCATCGCTATGGGTATTTTCCTGTGCCCGTCTGACGTGGGCAAGGCAATTGAATACATGACCGCCCTGAATCAGATAGGGGGACAGCCGGGGACATCCTGGACGGACCCGGAGACCATCCGCGCCTGGGCAGAGTACACGGCGCAGAACGTGGACTGGATTACGGGTCTGGGCGGCAATGTCAGGTTCTTCTCCGGCGCGGCCGAGTTTCCGGAGCTTCCCGGTAGCGATAGCATGGCGCTGTGGCATTACCAGGGCTGCGGTCTGCGCATGATGAAGTTCATGTATGGCCACGTGGCCTCGAGGGGAATAAAGGTACATTATGAGACGGTCGGGGGGCGGCTGCTGACCGACGCTCGCGGCCGGGTGGCAGGGGTGAGGGTGATGCAGTCCGGCAATGGGAGAGAAAGACGGAAGAACATTCGCGCCACCAGAGCGGTCATCCTGTGCACCGGCGGCTTTGAAGAAAGCGAAGCGATGAAGCTCCAGTACCTGAGGGTCTACCCGATGTATTTCGCCGGGGGGACGGCCAACACGGGGGACGGCATCAGGATGGCCCAGGAGGTGGGCGCCGACCTCTGGCACATGAACTGCGTCTCGGCGCGCCTGTGCGCCAGGTTCCCCGATTTTCCGGTGGCCTTTTTCATCGACTTCTCCGGCGGGGGGTGGAGTCAGCGCTCCATGCGCACCGGGGCGCAGAAAGCGCCTGCCGGCTTCATCATCGTGGACAGGTACGGGCGGCGGTATATGAGCGAGGACCTGAAACCCCACGCCGCGGCCTACGAGCTGGGCTGGTTCGATTCCCACCGCCTGGAATATCCCCGCGTCCCCAGCTACCATATCTTCGACCAGCGGCGGATGGAGTGTGGGCCGCTCGCTCAGTTGACCAGCGGGCCTTCCGGCCCTCACCAGCTCTACAGGTGGA
>CAZZAU010000069.1:0-2391 GCA_964652725.1 uncultured Dehalococcoidaceae bacterium
ACCACCCTGGGCGAGATCGAGAAGGTGCTCAACACCAGAACGGTGGTAGGCGACCCCATCACCATTCAGGACTCCACGTTGATTCCGCTCATCGGGGTGGGTTTCGGCTTCGGGGCCGGCGGTGGTTCCGGACGGGGAGAGGCCAAGCAGAAAGGTGAGGGCTCGGGCGGAGGTACCGGCGGCGCCGCCTGGATAAAGCCAGTCGCGGTGGTGATTATCGACAAAACGGGAGTCCGGGTGGAACCTATCAGGGGAGGCCTGACCGCCGCCATTGAGAAGATAGGCGAAACCATACCGCAAAGCATAGAAAAATGCCTGGAAAGATGGATGGAGCGCAAAAAGGAAGGATAGAAGGCCTTGTGGCTGCTTGTGGCGTTAGTTTCCCTGCTCGCCGTATTCGCCTTTCTTCTCTGGGCGCCACTGGAAGTCGTGTTTGATGCCAGCTTCCGGCAGGAGCGCCGCCTTCACGTAAGGATGCGTTGGTGCCACGGACTGATTACAAGGGATATCGCCGGAAAGGCAGAACCCGGGAAAGAGGTGAAAGAAGGAGTCCGGGGGAAAAGGAAGCGGGGAAAGGGCTGGCCGGGGTTTGCCGATGCAGTCCGCCTGCTGCGCACCAGAGGGCTGCTGAAGCGAGCCGGAATACTGCTAAAAGACCTGCTCAAAGCTGTCCGCATCAGGAACCTGCTGGCCGACCTCAAGGTTGGACTGGACAGCCCGGCCGATACCGGCATGCTTTTTGCTTGCATCGGCCCACCCCTTTTCTGGCTGGGCCCCCGCCTCCCCGTTCAGCTCAACATCCAGCCCGTGTTCGAGCAGGCCACCTTCTCCGGGCACGCGCAGGGAGAGGTAAGCACCCGCCCCCTGGCGCTGCTCCTTCCTCTGCTGAAGTTCATCTTCTCGCCGGCAGCCCTGAGAGCGCTGGGGCAACTGGCCAGGAGCAAATGGAGACGCAGAAGACGGTAGTCAGCGGTCCGCTTTCCGTGGCGGGGGTGCAGGTGATTCCAGTCAGCCGGATGAGTCTTCATCACCGGCGGCGGGGCGGGACCTTCTTCATCCTCGCCGTCAGCACGCCGCTGAGTGTCATCGTGGTCACTCCGGTGGGGAAGAAGGCTTTCCGGATGACCGGGGAGGAAGTATCCCCGGAGGAGCTAGAGCAGGAGTGCCCGGACCCGGAAACCTAGGAGAAGCGCCCTTGTTTGACCAGGACTACATGAAGCTGGCTCTCAGGCTTGCCCGGCGAGGGCTGGGCAGGACCAGCCCCAACCCCATGGTGGGGGCGGTAATCGTCAAGAATGGCCGCGTCATCGCGCAGGGCTACCACCGCAGGTACGGAGGACCGCACGCCGAGGTTGTGGCGCTGCGCAACGCCGCGGAGCCCGTGAAGGGCGCCACCCTTTACGTCACCCTTGAGCCCTGCTGTCATCACGGCAAGACGCCGCCCTGCACCGACGCCATCCTGCAGAGCGGAATCGGCCGGGTGGTTATCGGCACGCCGGACCCCAACCCCCGCATCAGCGGTACGAGCGTGGACATACTCCGGGAGCACGGTGTGGAGACCAGGGTGGGCGTGCTTGAAGCAGAGTGCCGTGAACTGAACGAAGCGCATTTCAAATATATGTCCACCGGCACCCCCCTGGTCACGCTCAAGTTCGCCCAGACCCTTGACGGCCGCATCGCCACCGCAGCCCGGGACTCGCGCTGGATAAGCTCGGAGCAGTTCCGCAAGCTGGCCCACCGCTTGCGGGCCACCCACGATGCCGTACTGGTGGGCATCGAGACCGTGCTGGCGGACGACCCGCAACTCACCGTCCGCCTGGTCAGGGGCCGCAGCCCGGCCCGCGTCATTCTGGACTCCACACTGCGGACACCCCTTGACGCTGCGGTTATCAACACCCGTGCCGCAGCGCCGGTGCTGATAGCCACCACCCCCCGCGCCGACCAGGCCAAAATGGCGCAACTGCGCGACTGCGGCGTGGAGCTTCTGCTACTCGAGGATGATGACCGGAGGGAGGTTGACCTGGCCTCATTGCTCTCCGCGCTGGGCGGCAGAAACATCTCCTCGCTGCTGGTGGAGGGAGGCGCCGGGGTTATCACCTCCTTCCTGCGCCAGAACCTGGCCGACAGGATGGTGGTGGGCGTTGCCCCCAGGATTCTGGGCCGGGGCATCGAGGCGGTGGGCGAGCTCAACATCGGCAAGGTTAGCCAGGCCATACCCATCACCTATCGGAAGATATACCGGGCGGGGGAAGACCTGGTCATTGAAGCCCGGCTCAAGCCCCTCCCCGGCTAGCCGCGCCGGGCCATATACTCCAGCACCTCGGCCACAATGAATAGCGAGCCCGTAGCGCAGATAAGGCCGTCCGGGCCCGCCCGCGCTTCAGGCGGGGG